>JAFDFT010000305.1 GCA_019309685.1 Deltaproteobacteria bacterium | reverse complement strand
TGTGCTTGGATTAAATTTATTAGGTGTTATATCAGAGGCTGACCAGTTGATTGTTGTTGACGCCATCAGAAATAAAGGCAAACCGGGCGACGTATACCGCTTGGATGGCGAATCGATACCGGAACGGGTAAGGGCGAAGAACTCCCTTCATCAGGTGGATTTTCTTGAGGCATTAACCATGTGCCAGGTGCTTGAAAAGGTTCCGGAAACGGTCATACTTGGCGTAGAGCCTGAGGATATTGATACAATGAGTATTGAATTAACTCATATGGTTAAAAAACAAGTCGGCCCGATTATTGATATGGTTATAAAAGAGCTGGATCGTCTGGGAGTGCCATATAAAAAAGGAGAAACCAATTATGTGCCTTGCAATCCCTTCTAAAATAGTGGAAATAAATAATAATATAGGTACGTTAGATGTGGACGGGGTAAAGCGGAAAGCGAGCCTTCTCCTTCTTGAAGACCCGAAAATCGGGGAATATGTTATCGTTCACGCTGGATTTGCCCTCCACAAGATTGACGAATCCGCGGCAATGGAAACCTTGAAGCTTCTGCGTGAGGCAGCCGCAAAGGTGGAGCAGAGGCATTGAACGGCCTGTTTTATAGTTGTGAATAAATAGCCCGTTTTGATGACTGCCATGAAAGAAAATTATATTGCCAGAAGGCTGGAAGCGAACGGTGTCGTTCAGGGAGTTGGCTTCCGGCCTTTTGTTTATCAGCTAGCAAACAGATACAGTATAAAAGGAGAAATCGCTAATACGTCTAGCGGTGTATCTCTGCATATTGAAGGAATCAAGGCTGATATTGATCAGTTTTGCAGAGATTTTTCCGAAAAATGCCCGCCCCTTGCCCACATTACTGATATTACGATTCGTCCTGCTCCATTTGAGAAATGTCAGGAATTCTTAATTGCAAAAAGCAAAGGTAAGCAATTCAGGACCACCCTTATATCACCTGATGTGGCTGTTTGTGAAGATTGTCTTCAGGAGTTGTTTGATCAAGATGACCGACGCTATAAATATCCCTTTATAAACTGCACAAACTGCGGACCGCGATATACAATAATAGATGACATCCCGTATGATCGACCCAATACGTCAATGAAACATTTCAACATGTGCGAGATGTGTCAATCTGAATATAATGATCCGGCGAATCGAAGGTTTCACGCCCAACCCAATGCCTGCAGAAGTTGCGGACCCTACGTTACCCTGTATGACAGCAGGAAAAACAGGATCGAAACAGACGATCCGATTAAACAGACGGGCATGTTGATAAAAGAGGGATATATTCTTGCGATCAAAGGTCTGGGCGGATATCACCTTGTCGTGGATGCTGAAAATGATGCCGCGGTGCGCAGGCTAAGAGAAAGGAAGCATCGTGAGGAAAAACCATTTGCGGTGATGTCGTATGATCTGGATCACGTGAAAAAATATGCGGATGTTTCATCGGAAGAAAAAGCGCTGCTGTTCTCATTTCAGCGTCCCATTGTATTGCTGAAAAAAAAGGAGCCGAATCCGTTATCAAACGAAGTAGCCCCGAAAAACCGGTATTTCGGTGTCATGCTCCCATATACACCTCTCCATTATATTTTGTTAAACCAGGATTTTTGTGCCCTGGTAATGACAAGCGGGAATATCAGCGAAGAACCCATCGCCATTGATAATGGTGAAGCTTTTGAACGGCTTTCCGGCATTGCGGATTATTATCTGGTGCATAATCGTGACATATACTTGCGTAGTGATGACTCCATTGTAAGAATGACTGCAGGGTCAAACAGATATATTCGCCGGTCAAGGGGTTATGTTCCGCTACCGATATTTTTAAAGAAAACAGTCCCTCAGGTTCTCGCATGCGGTGCTGAACTCAAAAACACGGTTTGCCTTACAAAAGAAAAAAATGCTTTTTTAAGCCAGCATATTGGAGATCTGGAAAATCTTGAGACCTATTCTTTTTTCAAAATGACTATAGAACATATGAAGCGGATTCTTGATATAGATCCAGTTATCGTGGCATGTGATCTTCACCCGGACTATCTAAGCACCGAGTACGCGAAATCACTTGCAGGAATTCAACTAATACAGGTTCAGCATCACCATGCACATATTGTCAGCTGTATGGCAGAAAACCGGATTGACGGTCCTGTTATCGGTCTTTCATTTGATGGTACCGGTTATGGTACCGATGGCAACATATGGGGTGGAGAAGTAATTATTGCAGAAAAAAATACATTTTTCAGGGCAGCGGCCTTGTCATATGTTCCTATGCCGGGAAGCGCAACAGCCATTAAAGAACCCTGGCGAATGGCAGTCAGTTATCTTTATGATGCCTTTGGCCCGGCATTTGATGATCTCGATATTCCAATGCTCAAAGCAATGGAGCAAAGCAAGATAGAGACAATCATTCAAATGATCACAAAAAAAATAAATTCTCCGAACACATCGAGCATTGGACGTTTATTTGACGGAGTGGCAGCTATATTAGGGATCAGAAACAATGTGAACTTCGAAGGCCAGGCAGCCATGGAGCTGGAAATGCTGGCCGCGGAAGAGTCAGCGGATGTTTATGATTATGAATGGATCGAGGAGGATATGTTTAAAGTACCGACAGCGCCTATCATAAAAGGGGTCGTTTGCGATGTGGAAATGGGGATAGAACCCGCCATCATCAGCAGCAAATTTCACATGACGATTATCCGGCTTTTTAGTGATCTGTGTGGCTTAATAAGAGAAAAAAAAGGTTTAAGCCGTGTGGCGCTTAGCGGCGGCGTATTTCAAAATTCTCTTTTGCTCACCGGTTTGAAAAAAATACTTGAAGACAATCAGTTTAAAGTCTTTACCCATTCGTGTGTACCTGCTAATGATGGCGGGATAGCACTTGGTCAGGCTATCATTGCCGCAGCAAATCTGACGCACTCGTAAAACGTGATAAATTTGACTTTTTACCAAACCATCAACACTTAAAACGGTTGCTAAAAATAATGGGAATAAAATATTTAGATGAATACAGAGATGTGGAAATCTCAGAAAGCATTGTCCAAAAAATAGCAGCGATAAGCAAAAAGAACATACGGTTGATGGAAGTATGCGGTACCCACACCATGTCCATATTTAGAAGCGGAATTCGGACATTATTACCAGACACTATTACGCTGATTTCCGGGCCTGGCTGCCCGGTTTGCGTTACCGCGCAAAGAGACATTGACGCATTTATTGAATTATCGCGGGTGGATGGTGTTGTTTTGGCGACATTCGGTGACCTCATGAGAGTTCCAGGAACGAAATCATCCTTGCAGAAAGAAAGCGCTGCTGGCAGTGACGTGAGAATTGTTTATTCACCAATGGATGCGCTTGAGATTGCAAAGAAGAATCCAGAGAAGAAAGTTGTCTTTTTAGGTGTTGGTTTTGAAACAACAGCGCCTACCATAGCTGCATCAATTTTATCAGCAAAGGAAATGGGGATTGATAATTTTTATGTTTATTCAGCTCATAAATTAGTACCGCCCGCCCTGACTGTCTTAATGGAGACAAAGGGCGTAAAGATCGATGGGTTTATCCTGCCGGGTCATGTGTCTGTGATTATAGGCATAAATGCGTATGCTCAGTTTTTTGATCAATACAAGGTTCCTTCTGTTGTAACGGGATTTGAACCAGTAGATTTGCTACAAGCTATATCGATGCTTGTGGAACAAGTTGAAACCGGAAAGCCTTGCCTGGGTAATGGATATCAGCGGGCGGTGACATCTGAAGGAAATGTAAAGGCTCAGTCAGTTATGAGAGATGTATTTGAACCAATGGATGCCAACTGGCGCGGCATCGGCGTTATTCCCGGAAGCGGGCTAAAAATTAGAAAAGCGTTTGAACCATTTGATGCACAGAAAATGTTTAACGTCGAGACCACTGATACTAAAGAACCGAAAGGCTGTGCGTGCGGTGAAATACTTACGGGTTTAAAAATCCCCCCAGAGTGTTCTTTGTATAAAAAAGCATGTACTCCAACTGATCCAGTAGGCCCGTGCATGGTTTCCAGCGAAGGAACGTGTGCCGCGTACTATCGTTATCATGATTCGGATTAATTAGGATTCGAGAAAATAAGGTAAAAAAAACGCTAATAAAAATGAAAGATAAAATGAACACAAAAAAGATTCTTTTAGACCATGGAAGCGGGGGTAAGATGTCTCACAGT
>JAFDFT010000304.1 GCA_019309685.1 Deltaproteobacteria bacterium | reverse complement strand
GTTTGTAAAACTTCCTCCTTTTTCAGAAAAAGCGGAACCAGGCAATACCACATCGGCTATACTGGTGGTTTCTCCCGCAAGGATATCCTGAACCACAAGAAAATCTAAATTTTGAAGGGCTTTTAATACTCGGTCAGGCTGTGGAAGACTGCGAAGAGGATTTTCTCCCATAATGTATAAAGCCTTTAGTTTTTTTTCTTCAGCAGCCTTAATCATTTGAACCATATTGAAACCAGGATCAGGCGGAATTTCAGCCTGCCAGGCTTCTTCCCACAGCTTTCGTGAAGATTCATCTTTCAAAAAGTGGCGTCCTGGAAGTGCATCCGGCACGGCACCCATGTCCCATGCCCCTATTAGATTGTTTTCCGCTGCAAGTAGATAAAAGCCCGCGCCTTCGTATCCTATGCTTCCGGTCATCAAAGAAAGGTTGAGAAGGGCTTCCATAGACTGGCTGTTGTATTTTTGAAGCAGAAGTCCATTTCCGATAACAAAGGCAATCTTTTTGCCTTTCAGCAGCTCGGCAGCATCTTGAAGGTTTTCAATATCTATGCCCGTTATCCGGCTAATTCTGTTTATATCTATAGAAGAAAGGCTGTCCTTGTAACTGCTGAAACCTTCTGTAAACCGGTCAATAAAAGAATGATCGTATGCTTCTTCTTCAAGCAGCAATGCAGAAAGACCATTGATCAGTTCTAAATAGGTTTGATCCAAATTGTGTTGCTTAAGATTGCTGCCATTGGAGAGATGAAGCCAGGTAGAACAAAAATTCACCAGTTCTGTTCGCCTTGGACTCGCAACAATCATAGGGATTCCATTTCGTGCGCCTCTTTTAAGATAATAGCTCACGACCGGTGCAGAATGAGCAGGGTCAGCACCTAAAACAAAAATAACCTCCGCTTTCTCAAGTCCGGCAAGGGGGCCGGCGAAAAAGTTGAAGCGGCCTCCTGGGTCTGTTCTGCCTTCAATCATACTCAAAAAGTGTCGTCCGGTTATGTATCCACCATTGTCCACATTATTTGTCTTAAAAACCACTCGAGCAATCTTCTGGAATAGATAATTTTCCTCATTTGTGCATTTTGATGATCCAAGAAACGCGAGGCTTTGAGAGCCGTTTTTGTTTTGAATGTCCAAAAACCGGTCTCTAACAATTTTCAGTGCTTCATCCCACGAAACAGGGATTAGCTCGTTGTCTTTACGAATAAGGGGTTGGGTCAACCTATCACCTGAATTCAGAAAATCGTGGGCAAAATGTCCTCGTACACAAAGGGTTGCATCGTTTACAGATTTTTTTAAATGTGCTGGATTAACATCTACAACCTGTTCACCTTCGACTCCCATACGCAGGCTACAGCCTATGCCGCAAAACCCGCATATGGAAACAGATTCCCGCTCAGGCGTACCAACGAATTGTGATTTTGGAGATAGTGCGCCGGTTGGGCAGATGGATATGCATGTGCCACAGAAGGTGCACGTGGAATGTTCTAGTGGAAGATCATGACCCGTTACCGGACGGGACTTAAACCCCCTAAGGTAGTAATCTATTGCACCTGTAACAACCAACTCATGGTCTGCCCGAATACATTTCCCGCAAAGTATACATTTGGAATGATCTCTGACAATGAAGGGATTTGCCTGTTCAAGCATCTTATAATTAGGCATAGAATAAAGATTGGTTTCCCCTATACCGAGTTTGGCCGCTATTTGTCGCAGTTGGCAGCGATTCCCTTTATTGCATACTACACACGATTCTGGATGTTCCGCCAGCATCAGGCGCACAATGTTGCGTCTGTGCTTTATAATCCGCGGCGAATCTGTCAGCACGGCCATGTCCTGGACAGCAGGCGTAACACATGATGCCATAAGACGTCCTGTTTTTTCATCTTCAATTAAACAGAGGCGGCAAGCGCCAAACGGTTTAAGACTATGATGATAGCAAAGGTTGGGAATCCTTATGCCATGCTCCTGAGCTGCATCAAATATGCTTCTGCCTTTTGGACAAATGATGCTCTTTCCATCAATGGTCAGGGTTATGTTTTCCAAAAGACCAATTCCCCGTATTCTTTGTGGATTTTGGCCCCGGCGAAATAAAAAGAAAGAGTATTTCACGGGGTATATCTTCGGATTATATGGTCAAATTAATATACTGCTTAGTATTTAATATTTGGCTTTATCTATTGTAACCCGTAACTCAGGACTCGTTATCATTTTAGCTTTGCTGCATCCAGATAATGCTTCAGCTTGTCTTCACCGCCAATAGAGATAATGTGAATTCCCTGGCATAAATCCTTCAAGCCCGTTACAAGATCGGCAAAGAGTTCAATACTCGCCTTCTGTTTGTCAGTAGCCCTGGCCAGTTTTTTTATTGCCCATTCCGGCACCAGCCCAGATTTCAGATGCCGGTTCAGAAACTGTCCCATACCAGCAGTTCTCAGGATCATCACTTCTGCGATTACTGGAACATTAAATGTATCCACCTGCTTCAAAAATTTTTCAAAGCTATCGAGATCAAATATCGGCGTTGTTAAAAAATACCCGGTCCCTATCTTTGTCATCTCTTCCATTTCTTTCATTTCCAGTTCCGGTATATTTTTCCCCCAGGCTGATTCCACACCTGATCCCAATACAAATTCTGCCTTTGACGACAGTTCCTTTCCATCAATCGTATAACCTTTCTTTATGTGTTCCAGTACCGATGACAATTTCCCTGAATCCACATGAAAAAACATCATTTCCTGAAGGCTGTCTCCGGTAATGCGATAATCTTCCGTAAATACCAGGAGGTTCTCTACACCTGCCCTATGCGCGTCTAAAAGATCGTTTTGTAATTGTATGCGGTTTTTTTGCCGTGTGGTGGTCTGATATATCGCCTCAAACCGGTTCTGGTTAAGGAGATCACAAATCTTAATCGTATCTCCCACGACGCCTTCGATCTCTATTTCAGATAAAGAAAATCCGTCCACGCGCCCTCGTATAAGCCGTAAATTATCGACAAGCTTTTCGGCTTCTTGTTCAAATGGCGACTGAACCTCAGAGGTAACAACAAATTTCTTCTTCTGTAAGGCTTCCTTTAGCTTCATAAACACCTCCTCAAAGATTTTAATTTTTGATGATAATTTCATCAAAAATGGAAGAATTTTTGTTGTCGAAATATATATTAATGTTCTGTCGAAATAGTCAGCGCAACTCGAGGAACCGGGCAACTTCTTCTTTTAGCTGTGGTAGGGGCAGGGGTTTGGAGAAACAGGCATCCGCTCCATGATCTTTCATTTTTTTAAACTCTTCTTCGTCAAGATATGCGGACAATACAATAACCTTGGTATCTTTGGTATCCGGGTTAGACTTGATCTTTTCACATACATCATACCCTTTGATATCGGGCATCATGATGTCTAATATAACGATATGCGGTCTAAAATGGTTCACTTGAAGCCCGGCTTCAAATCCATCGGAAGCAGAAATGACTTCATAATCGAATTCATCCTCCTCTAAGGACTGAACAATTGTTTCAACAATGATGGGATCATCATCCACAACAAGAATTCTTTTACGTTCATCTGAAATCTCTTCTTCAGGTATGGGAATACCCTGATTTTTCATAAATTGTTCAAGATCTGATCTTTTTACTCGTCTATGCCCCCCCACGGTCTTATATGCTTTAATATTCCCCGCTTCTATCCAGTTTATAATGGTCTTTGGAGAAACTTTACAGTATTTACTGGCTTTAGCGACGGTAAAGATGTCATCCATTAAATAACCTCCTTGGCAAATTCAAATTTTGTTATTTATAGATATTACTGTTTTTATAGTTTGTCAATAGAAAATCTAATATTTAGCTCATAAACATATATTCTATTTATATTATTGTGAATTTAGTTAATTATTTTAGAGATTAGCGCCATAATACCATTTTCAGGCAACCAATTTTATAGTTTTTATAGATATTATAGTTTTATAAAAGATTGTAACGAATGGGTCACTATACTTTGCAAACACTTAAACAAGAATATTTAAACTGAAAAAGTAGATGGAATGGGAAGTATTATTTAATCTTTAAATTACGGAAATATTGGAAGTGGTTTTATGCATCAAACAATCTCGGGACAAAAAGGCCAATCGGTATTATAAAAGGCAGCCAGATACGAGAGATGCCTGTTTTGAAAATAACCTTGTATCCATTAGCAAGACAGGGAAAGAAATAGTTCTATGCCAAAGTCATGAG
>JAFDFT010000303.1 GCA_019309685.1 Deltaproteobacteria bacterium | reverse complement strand
TTTTTATCATAGCGAAGAACAAAAACGTTTAGCGGAGAAATCAAAAGATGAATTGGAAACATCAGGCCCGTTTGGAAAGAACATTGTGACGGACATTGTCAAAGCAACCTTCTTTTTTAAGGCCGAAGATTACCACCAGAAATATTACCAAAAAAATTCGGAACGGTATAAACAATATAGAAATGGTTCGGGCCGTGATCAATACCTTTTTAAAATATGGGGAACACCAAGAGAAGTATCAAATAATTCCGCGGCTGATACCAAATATTCAAAGCCTACAGAGGAAGTGCTAAGAGAAAAATTAACTTCCCTGCAGTATACGGTAACACAGGAAGGCGGAACGGAAAAACCATTTGATAATGAATTCTGTGATAATGAAAAAGACGGCATTTATGTAGATATTGTTTCCGGAGAACCGCTTTTTTCATCTCATGATAAGTTTGACTCAGGAACTGGCTGGCCGAGCTTTACCCGGCCTCTTGCGCCGGAAAATATTATAGAAGCTGAGGATAACAGCTTCTTGATGAAAAGAACGGAAGTAAAAAGCAAACACGCAAATTCCCATCTGGGCCATGTTTTTGATGATGGACCTTCACCAACAGGGCTTCGGTACTGCATGAATTCGGCATCTCTTCGATTTATTCCAAAAGAAGACCTTGAAAAAGAAGGGTATGTGGAATTTATAAATCTGTTTGAAAAATAATTCTATTGCTAAAGCCGCTTTGCCGTTTTCAGGCAATAATTGATAAAATAGATAAAAGAAGAAGTTTGTATAATGGATGGGTTTATCGTCTCTTATTTACTTTTCATGAGAAAACTCCCTGCCTTAGAATATAGAAAATAAAAGGGCTTCTAATCTTTTTTTCTAAAAAGCCTTAGTAGGATGCTGAAGAAAAATATTAGTCCGGTGTAGCCGGCCAACGTATAATAGACTGCTTGCCAACCGTATAAAACGAAAACAGGAGTACCAATAACAAGCATAATAATAATAGGTGCAAAAGGAAACGAATACTGGTCCTTACCGCGGATTTTTTGAGTGATGGGTGACAAAATCAGCGGTGCCAGTATTAGCGCGCAGACTCCAGAGATAAAGCCAAGAATCATGTTATGTGGCATGTATTGATAAAGAGCGATTGGTACGCCAAGTAGTATGGCAAATAAAATAGAAGCAAGACCTCGCCTTTTCTTTTTACCTTGAGACAGCTTTTCCCGACCTTCAATATCTTCAGCAGAATTGCTATCTTCGAAATAAAATACATGGGGTTGTCCAGTGTCATCGTATGCAAATGTTTTACTTCCTGGCAAATATCCTTTGTGAAGTCCGATAATTGCTTGACTGCATTGAATGCAGATCAATCCTTCTTTTGGCATTCCATCGGTTTCCGGAAAGACATAGTCCGTTACAAAATCAGGAAAGTTGTGTTTTTTTCTAATAGACTTTCGGTCAAGATAACAGTTAAAACAAATTGATTCATGACTGAATTCGATTTTATTTTGGTCGTCATGGTTTTCTGAGATTCCCTGGTTTTTAATATCCATGAAAAGTTGTTCAAGATGCCGGCAAATCATTTCATTGCCTCCTTTTAAAATATATTTTGATGTTCTTTATTCTATTGCGGAATATCTCGTTTGGAACTGGCTTCGCAATCTCCTGATTTTAATTCCAGTGAGAGATTGCTTCGCTGACATTGATTGTAAAACCAGTATATTAATTGATGAACATCATTCTATATGTTTTTAATTCTTCTTCTTTTTCTGTATTGATTAATGATGATAATTCCGATCAGACCCAGCAGCAGAAACGGCCAGATATTGACAATGCCCACCAGGAACCAGACAAAGTTATTCCATCCATTTTTAAGGCCTAATTTAAATTTATGCGCAAATCCGACAGGCGCGGAAACCGTTTCATAAAAAGTAATTGTCAGCGTGCTGTAACCAACTCTGTTTTCAAGGTATTTTAGCCTTCCCTCTATGGATTCTATCTCTGCTCTTATTTTGCCTATCTGATTTTCAATGGCCAGAATATCTTTTACCGTACTGGCTCTGGTAAGAATCTGACGATATCTACTTTCGGTTTCTTTCTTGATCTTTAGTCTTAGTGATATGTCAAGAAATTCTTCAGTTACATCCCTTGCTTCGATGTGCTTTCGATCAAACTTTTTGACACCTTTTGTTATATCAGCGATGAGAAAATCAAAATGCTCTGCCGGAACTCTGATAACAATATGCTGTTGAATTCTGTCAGTGTAAGTGTATTCGTCTTCACTTGAGATATAGCCGTTGTATTTACGAATGGCTTCATTTATCAGGCTCCGGGTTTTGGAAAGGCTTGTGGTTTGAAATTCAATATTGCCGCTTTTAATAATTCGTCTGTCTTTGATTTCGAGGTGTTTATTATTAAGCGGTTTATGGGAATCTGTTTTTTCCTGTTCCACCAAAGCGCTTTTGGACATAACCCCGTGTGGTTCCTCTGCCTCTTTGGCACAACCGAAAAGAATTAAAACAAAAATGATACACAATAACCGTAAAATTCTAATTTGCATGGATTCTCCCTATGATCTTGTCTATGTTTAAAAGAGTATTTTAATTCCAGATCATAAAAGTCTAAAGTGAACCATCCAGCTCATCCGTCACATCATGTTTGCAGGCTCTGCAGCGCTGAGCGCCTCTAAACAAGGGTTCGCCGCATGAAGAACAATGATAGCGTTCGCATTCCGAACGAGCCCATTCTACACTGCCTTTCTCATGACCATGTTCGGCCGATTTATCCCGCCATACGGGAATTGTCTTTTTCATCACCCTTACGCCAGTTGCAAATCCGAAGTTTTCTATCATGTCGCAGGGCCATTCCTCACATTGATGGCAGGAATAATGGCCTTTTGTTTTTACACAACTTCTGATTTTACATGACTGACACCATGCATATTGTTTTTTTGTCGGTTCCGACTGCATGCACCCCATGCATTCTGTCTCTTCCGGCTTGGTCCCGTAGAGGTTGGCCATAACGGTCCTGAACTTTTCATTATTATCTCTAGTAGAGATATACACACCGCATGTACCGCAGTACAGTCCGCATGGGGCCATTAAGTCTTTATTTTTAAATTCTTCTTCTTTCCATCCCTTCATAGTGCACCTCCCTTTTTGAGTGACCGTTATCTATTATTTTTAACTTCCATGTCAATTATCCATAATTTTTTCTGTATTTGATAGGTATTAATAATAAGTCCGACAAGACATATGAAAACAACTAATGGCAACAATATAAAGAAATACTTGGTTTTAAAAAAGATGATATACACATTAATAAAAATAATAATGAAGCGTGTTTCCGTAGGGCCGATACCATAATAGTATATTTCAAATTGATTGGTTGCGGCAAAGGATAAAAATGAATTTACCATAAAGGAGCCTAAAATGACTACAAGTGCGAAGTACCATATTTCCAGACCAGGCGGAGAAATCATGTATCCCACAAAAACTAAAGAGCAAAGAAAAAGATAGTCTAAAAAATGATCCATATAAAATCCCCATTTTATTAAACCGGTATCTCGTTGCCTGCCCAGTTCTCCGTCAAACAGGTCGGTAATATACTGAAATAGGATCATGAGCGAGACAAACCATAAAACATGTAAATTGTTTTTTGCAAAAAAGCCCAGAACCACGTTGACAATACTCCATAAAAGGGTCATCAAGGTCAGGTGATGTGTCTCGATAAATGGGGGTAACTTTGGAACCGCCCAGTATTTAAAACGATTTTCCAGGCTGCTAAGCAGGGACTTGCCGACTTTTTTATCTCCGCCAAATTGATTTTTTGCCATTATTAGATTTTCCTTGAATGATGAATGGCCGCAGCGCCGAATAATAACCGACGAAAATTCACCTCGTCAAAACCTGACTGCTTGATGATGCCTGCAAGTTCTTCCGCGGAATAAAAAAGCGTCATGGATTTTGCCAGATACGCATAAGCGGTTTTAGAGCCGGATATGCCTGAGCCAAGCAGTTTAACAAAAAGCTTTACATATAGATGAAATCCTTTTCTAAAGAGATAAAATGACGGCTGGCTTGTTTCCAGATTAATAAAGTGTCCGCTCGGTTTCAAAACACGATAAAATTCTTTAAAACTTTGAATCAAAGAACTTTTGGTTACATTCAGGTTTCGCGTGGCAAATGATATGGTAACCAGATCAAAACTTTCATCAGAAAATGGCAGGGCTTTT
>JAFDFT010000302.1 GCA_019309685.1 Deltaproteobacteria bacterium | reverse complement strand
TTAATGAGTCATCCTAATAGTTCCAGCAATATTCTAACATTGAAGCATCTTACCCATATGCTAAAAGCAGAATTCATTTTTTTCTCATCAATTTCCACCCGATGAGCGAACCGGAGACTCCCATATGCTGCGTTACTAAGGGTTCGCAATAGCGAAACTACAGCTTCACCCTTAGATGTGTCGCCTTGTTGAGCGAAAGCGAAATCCCGCTTGCGGGACATATGAAAGCCTCCAATTCGTGCAAGATTCAGGTGATAAATTTATTTGAATCATCTTCAAAAGCGTCTATGATCTAAAAAGGATTCTTAAGGCTTAATAAGATTGGGAAAAAACAATCCCTTGGCCCCTTGTCGAAGATCCCGGACTTTGAGCGGGGAATCCTGGGCCCCTTGGACCCTTTCTTACAACTTGTTGGAAGAAGTTTTTTAACTTAACACCTAAAACTTAAAACTTAACACATTAAACGAAATGGAATTCATGGACACACTCATTAACTTCTTCGATAAACTGACAGCACTTTTTAAAGGCGACACATATCTTTTCACCATCGCGAAAGGATTTGGCGCGGTCATTTCCTCTTATATTATATGGCTGATTTTAAAACGTGTAATAAAATTCATTGGCAAAAGAATGAGCAAATACGAATTTATCAACGTAAATGATCAGATATTTGTGGTTCTCAAACAAGCCGTTTTATACGCTATCATTCTTGCCACAGGTGCATACCTCATCCAACTTTTCAATATTCAGACATTAAAAAACGCGTTTTTTGCTTTTATCATTGTTTTGTTTGCCCAACCGTTGAATGAATTCGTTAAAATCACCATCAATTATGTAAAGAATAACCTGATTAAAAACACTGAAACGAAAATTGATGACATTATTTTTGATATTCTCAGTAAATTTTCCGGGTTTATTGTTTTCGCCATTGCCATCGTTCTGGCACTGGACATCCTGGGGATAAATGTCATGCCTTTTATTGCTGGCGCTGGCATTGCTGGCATCGCAATTGGGTTTGCCGCTAAAGATACGCTATCAAACATTATCGCGGGCATGCTGCTTATTATTGACCGTCCGTTTGAGATCGGAGACCGGATTGAAGTATGGACCGCGCCCGTTGGAAGCGCTACATGGGGAGATGTTTTAGATATCGGTCTTAGGGCCACTAAAATTCAAACAACGGATAATATTGTCATTATCATACCCAACAATGAAATAATGAAGCGGGATATCGTTAACTACACCATTATATCCAAAAATATCAGGGTCAGGATCAATATTGGGATTGCCTACGACGCGGACATGAAAAAGGCCAAAGCAGCCATTATAAAAGTTTCCGAAGCTGTGGAGTGGGTTGCAAAAGAACCACCCCCGAAAGTGGTTGTGAGAAACTTCGGTGAATCGTCCGTTGATCTTCAGCTTCGTGTCTGGATTTTAGATGCACGAAAACGCATGGATACGATTTCATATATAACAGATAAAGTAAAAGAAGAATTTGACAAGGAAGGAATTGAAATCCCCTATCCGAAGAGAGATATTATAATTAAAAGTGACAAGTAATAAGTAAATAGTGACGAGTGAAAAGGTAGCAACTGTATTTTTAGTGGTTTTACCTTGCCACTGTTTACCCCTTAGATCGCCCATCAATTCGCAATGGCAGAAATACGATCTCCTGGCTCTTCCTTCAATCACTATTTGCTATTTACTCGTCACCTGTAACTTATATTTAAAGGTGAAAAGTTAGAGTCTTTGACGAATTCGATTAAAGGTAAGATATGTTACCAGCAACATGAATTGGGCAAAAAGTGAAACTTCTGAAAGCGCTTAGCAAAAAAGACCTATTAAAAATTCCAATTTTTGTTCAAGTTCAAGGAAGGCGATCCGCCTAAGGCGGATTAACCGGAGGAATACATTGAGTATTTTGAGGATTAAAATTTGAGTCTGATAAAGAAATTGGGCAAAAAGTGGAATTTTTCAGGAAATCGTTATATGTTCAAGAGTAACATTTCTCTTTAGCGTCACCTTGGCCGTTTTTTCAAACTGCTCAGTAATATCTGAAACAAATATTTTATGATCTTCTTTCTTCGATAATGTGCCGTCCACTTTCGGATTATTTTTTAAAAACCGCTTTACGTCTTCAACCACCCCTTCAGCGGAATCGATAACTTTTACTCTTTTCCCTATTTTTATTTGGATAATATTTTTTAAAAGTGGATAGTGCGTACACCCAAGAATCAATGTGTCGATCTTTCTGACCTTTAGTGGATGGAGATATTTTTTTACAATCATTCTGGTTTCAGGCCGCTTAAACCACCCTTCCTCAACCAAAGGAACGAGCATGGGGCACGCCACTGAATACACCCTGGCATTTGGATTGGCCTGTAAGATTTTTTGTTCATAAATATTGCTTTTGATAGTTGCCCGCGTTCCGATAACGCCGATTTGGAAATTTCGCGATGCCTGAATAGAAAGATTTACAGCAGGTGTGATCACTTCAAACAGCGGAATATCAAATTTATTTACGATTGCTCCTGCAGCAATACTAGATGCTGTGTTACAGGCAATAACGATTATCTTTGCTCCCTGACTGATAAGAAATTCCGCATTTTGAAGCGAATATGAAATAACCGTTTCAGGGCTCTTGGTACCATAAGGCGTACGGGCCGTATCACCAAAATAGACGATATCATATCCTTGTAGCTTTTCTCTAAATGCGCTTGCAACCGTTAGCCCGCCAATGCCTGAGTCAAATATGCCGATCATAATTGAAAAATTATCCGCCTTGTATTGATTTATTTATCTATAAAGGATAAATGTTCATTTTATTGTTAATATAAAATTACAGAAACTTCAAACTTAAAACTGTAGTATTTCGAGGATTAATCCGCCAAAGTTCGGTGGCGGATTAAAATTTGAGCCTGTCGAAGATCCCGCTCACCGGGGACGCAGAAATTGTGCAAAAAAGCCATTTATGGATGGAAACAAATGGATCATAACCACACACCTCCTACAATGAGCCAAAAAATATTCAACCTCGGCCTTCCTGTTGAAACGGTTTCAGCATATCTGCTTTGCTGTGGAATTGAAGACTTAGGCCAAGCAATTACCACAAAACACATTCTTGATATATGGAATAGTTCAAAAGAAACATTGGAAAAAGCGCTTCAAGATCTTGAAGAAAGACATATTCTTCGAAAGATAATTTCTGACAGGGAGGAAAATAATATTTACAAACTTAATGATGAAAAGAAATGGAAGGTTGACTTAACACCTAAAACTTAAAACCTGAAACATAGTGACATTAATTTTTACAAATTCAAATCTACTTATTTAACTGTTTCCTAATAGCGTTCTCCACATATTCCACCACAACATCATCCGGTATATCCGTTCGGATTCCAGGACAAAATTGTGCCATAATATACCAGTTGGAAACATCTGCCATTACACCTTCAATAAAAGGCCATGCTCTGCACATCCTGGGTTTCACAGGATGAATGGAACATTTGTCATCCCAGAACACGCAGTATCCAGAATCATCTTGCAGCAAAACCGGCTGATCCCCTGACATCTGGCAGTAACGGCCGGGAAAGTCTTCAGGATCCTCTCCAATAAAATCGGCAATGGCTTTAATATCGTCCGGGCTCACAAACGTACCGCCATATCCCTTGCAGCAATCCCCGCATTTTTTACACTCAAACAAATCCGAAGCACGTACCGTATCAGGCGTCATGGCGGGTTTCCATGGCCCTTTTTAGCGTCACTTGATCGATATATTTCAGATCTCCCCCCATGGGGATACCAGATGCAATCCGTGTGACTTTTACCGGATATTTTTCCAGGCGTTCTTTTAAATACGATGCAGTGGACTCCCCATCAACCGTTGTGCTCGTGGCAAGAACAACCTCTTTCACACTCCCCCCCTCTGCCCGCAAGATCAGTTCTTTGATCTTTATATCGTCAGGCCCAACACCATCAATCGGTGAAAGGACTCCGGTCAATATGTGGTACAGGCCTTTGTAGGCGCCTGATTTTTCAATCGCCACCATATCTGCAGGATGTTCAACAACACACAACAGTTCTTCTTTTCTAGCAGAATCCCCGCACATGTCACACACATCTTTATCACTTAACGCAAAGCACATGGAACATAACTTCGTCTTATCCTTCACCTCCATGATACTGCGTGCAAGCTGCTCAGCCTCCTTTCGTGAAGAATGGAGAATATACAT
>JAFDFT010000301.1 GCA_019309685.1 Deltaproteobacteria bacterium | reverse complement strand
CTTCCTGGGAGTTCGAGCCTCATATACATACAGGTTCTTTATTATTTTTTCACCCGTAGGCGCATACTACCCCGAAGGATTTAACCCTGTAAAAATATGGGTAACAAAGGATCACGTCCGCGCAGTACCTAAAGGGGTAGGAAACGTTAAAACAGCCGGAAACTATGCGGCTAGTCTACTTGCTGGTGAAAAAGCTTACAAAGAAGGGTACACCCAAGTATTATGGCTTGACGGCGTGGAACAGCGATATGTGGAAGAAGTCGGCTCCATGAATATATTTTTTGTTATAGATGATGAGTTGGTTACTCCGATGCTAACGGGGAGTATATTACCCGGTATTACGCGAGACTCCGTTATTGCACTTGCAAAAAGCTGGGGGATGAAATGCACTGAACGAAAAATAAGCATCGACGAGGTAGTAGAATCGTCAAATAGCGGCAGTCTTCAAGAAATTTTCGGCTCAGGTACTGCTGCAGTAATTTCCCCGGTAGGAGAATTAAAATATGATGATCAAGTGCTTACCATAGGAAATGGGTCTGCTGGTCCGATTGCAAATAAGATGTTTAGCGCAATAACGGACATTCAATATGGCAAGACAAAAGATACCATGAACTGGACGATGACACTATAATCTCACGGGCCTTATAAAGTACAAGTGGAATCGCAACACGCATTAAACTATCTCCCGGAATTTGTTTCAAAGATGGCTCAGGAAAATCTCCATCCATCTGTTATTGATGCTTTTTCTTATTATTATAAACAAGTCGTGTCTGGTGAAACCGGTTTTGTATTTGATAAAGACATTATTCCCGTTACACATGATGAAATCACACATTTTATCCACCTTCAAAAATATGCTGATGCTGGAAGGCGGATATTAAAAAAATCTGTTCGAATCATTTTAAATGGAGGACTTGGGACCAGCATGGGGCTATCTGGGCCTAAGTCTTTATTAGAAGTAAAAAAAAACAGGTCTTTTTTACACATACTCGTAAAACAGGCTGAAAGACAACGTGCTAAACTGGCTATCATGAACAGCTTCAGTACGCATGGGCCAACGCTTGCAGCCCTTTCACACATCAAATCAAATATTTCTCCATTAATATTTCATCAAAATAAATTTCCTAAAGTACTACGTCATGGATTTGCTCCGGCGAATTGCCCAGAAAATCATGCACTTGAATGGAACCCCCCTGGCCATGGTGATATATTTACATCGCTTTATATCTCAGGTACGCTTCAAAAATTGTTGGATGAAAATATAGAATATGCCTTTATTTCTAATTCAGACAATTTAGGTGCAACCCTTGATGAATCACTTCTTGGATATTTCTATGAGAATAACCTTTCGTTTATGATGGAAGTCGCAGAAAAAACTCCTTCTGACCTTAAAGGAGGCCATCTGGCCAGACAAAAGGATGGCCGTCTAATTCTTCGGGAATCCAGTCAGTGCCCGGATGACGAACTTGACGCTTTTCAAAACATAAACCGGTATAAATTTTTTAATACAAATAATATTTGGGTTCACCTTCCATCTTTGCATGATCAAATAAAAAAAGAATCTTGCCTTCGTCTTCCTTTGATTTTAAATCCAAAGACACTGGATCCAAATAATGAAAAGAGTGATCCTGTTTATCAGGTCGAAACCGCTATGGGTGCGGCCATTTCTCTTTTTGAAAATTCCCAGGCAGTTAACGTTCCAAGATCTCGCTTTTTTCCGGTTAAAAAATGCAATGCGCTTCTCGCTGTTCGGTCTGACTGCTATGTGTTATCAAAAAATGAAAAGCTTACTATTCATCCGGACAGAATATCTGCCAACCTTACAGATACAATAAACATTAAACTGGATCCGCGTTTTTACAGAAGTATTAACTTATTTGAAGAGCGATTTAAAGAAGGTGTCCCATCTCTTTTTAAGTGTGAATCCTTGACGGTAGAAGGAAATGTCTTTTTTGAAAAAAACGTAACCATTAAAGGAAACACACGTATTACAAAATCAGGAACTGCAAAAGGAAAAATTGAGCAAGGATCGGTTCTGGAAGGTGAAGTAATTCTTTAAAATAATCAGGGTTTATTTAGATAAAGGCGCTTATAATTTTCTTTTATATCCGTAGTAGTACTTCATCACCTTCTCAACGTAATTTTTTGTTTCCCAAAAAGGCGGAATATCTTTATAAAGATCTACAGCATTAGGGCCCGCATTATAAGCGGCTAACGCCAGCGGCAGCTTTCCCTTGTAGTAAGTCAAAAGCTTTTTAAAATAACGTGTGCCCCCCATAACATTCTCCCATGGGTTAAAGGGGTCATCGATTTTCAATTCATTGAAATTACCCGGCATTATCTGCATCAACCCCATAGCCCCAGCTCTTGAAACCGCTCTTGGATTAAAATCAGATTCTGCTTTAATAATTGCCTTAACCAGCGAAAATTCAACACCATGTCGGTTCGATGCCTGG
Source organism: Deltaproteobacteria bacterium (assembly GCA_019309685.1). Classification (GTDB taxonomy): domain Bacteria; phylum Desulfobacterota; class Desulfobacteria; order Desulfobacterales; family JAABPS01; genus JAABPS01. Next base: position 1,777 of record JAFDFT010000301.1, on the reverse strand, counting down.
GATATGACACTGTCATATTTTTTAGTTGAATACGCACTTATTTTCCCATTCGGATATTCCTTTAAATAAACTCTGAAGTCAGAGGGCTTAGAGGTAGGCACATTGGTAAAATGCATAACACCATTTTTATCGACATATGTGTATATATCAGCACAAACAGGTAATCCCGTTGTAAACACGAATAGGAGTATAATATAAAAACAGATTATCAAATACTTGATTCTTTGGCGCTGCATATCTCAACTTTATTTGCTGTTAAATTGTCCAACAATTCATAGCCTAATCAAAACACAATTTAAACATAAGTTGTTAGATATTATACTAAATAATTTGATATTGCAAGCGTTTTTCGTATTGTCCCCTTTAGTTCTAAATGTAATGAAACTCTTTTATTTTACAACAGCTTTTCCTCAATTAATGCTTGACAAAATTTCTAAATTTGTAATTGTAGGAAACTCGTTTTAAATTAAAATCAACATGCAGAAAGGAGTAGTATTATGAGTGAAATTAAAGGGTTAGATAAAATCATGGCACTGGTTGGACAAGAGGTAGGCCTTAGCGACTGGTTTGAAGTAGACCAGGAAAGAATCAACAAGTTCGCAGAAGCTACAGAAGATTATCAGTGGATACACGTAGACAAGGAAAAAGCCGAAAAAGGTCCTTTTGGGACGACAATTGCACACGGCTACCTTACTGTATCTTTGATCTCATATCTTAGCAGCTGCATTAACCTGCCGCTTGAAGGTATGAATATACAAATGGCTGTAAATTACGGACTGAACAAAGTAAGACTGCTTAATCCTGTAGCGGTTAATTCAAAAATTAGAACCCGTGTTGTCCTTAAAGATGTCGTAGAAAAAGATCCTGGTAGAATCCTGATGACCTATGCCCATACCATCGAGATTGAAGGCCAGGAAAAACCAGCGTGTGTGGCAGAAAATCTTGGGATGCTGTTTGTACAATAAGTTAAACACGAACGATCCATCAAAGGTTCACTTAGATATACACCTCTTCTGTCATTCATGATGGGGTGTATATCCGCTTTTTATAGTCACAACATGCTCACCGATCTATTTTTTAATATCAAATTTTAGTATTTTCTCACACCTTAACTTAATTCGAAAAAACATTATAGAGCCAATGAATTGATTTATACACAAAAGTATAACTTTTTTTGATAGCTGTTAAGCTGGGAATAATTAAATATAAAGGGAATAATTATGGCAAGAGTTCAAAAGGTTGAAAAAGAAACCGCGCAGCCTGAGATACAGAAGCTTTTCGAAAAAATGGAAAAAGGCGGCGGCCGCGTTATAAACGTACAGAAGGTTGTGGGAAACTCACCAAAAATCGGCAGGGACTTTCTTCGCCTGGGAAATGCGATATTATTTAAAGGAAAGCTCTCTCCCGCCTTGCGTAAACTGGCAATCCTCCGTGTCGGCAATCTTGCTCAAGCGAATTACGAGTGGACGCAACATGTGCCAATTGGTTTGGGAGCAGGCCTGTCTCAACAACAAATAGATGATATCGGCAACTGGGAGAATTCAAGTCTTTTTAATGATAAAGAACGGGCTGTTCTTCGATATACTGACGAAGTTGCCATAAACATTCGGGTTTCTGAGGACACATTTGCATTGATTAAAAATGCCTTTAGCGAAGAAGAAATTGTTGAGTTAACGGTTACAATCGGTTACTATGGAATGGTATGCAGGATTCTTGAAGCATTGCAGGTGGAGTTAGAAGAATAATTGATGGCTTCGCAAAAAAACCAATTTCAGTG
>JAFDFT010000300.1 GCA_019309685.1 Deltaproteobacteria bacterium | reverse complement strand
AAGTATTAAAGAACAACTCGATCCAATATTTAAACCCAAATCCATTGCCGTGATTGGCGCTTCTGCTACACCAATGAAATGGGGATTTCGAATGATGGACAGACCCATTCGAACCGGTTTCAGGGGAAATATTTACCCTGTAAATATCAAAGGTGAAACAATGTTTGGGCTTCCAACCTATAAATGCCTTCTTGATATTCCAGACAAAGTGGATCTCGTGATAATGACCATACCAGCCAAGCTGGTGCCGGCAGCGATGAAGGAATGTGTTGAAAAGAAGGTTGGCGGAGTTGTTTTGATTACCGCGGGTTTTTCAGAAGTAGACGAACATGGCGGTTTAATTGAAAAGGAAGTTGTCAGGATTGCAAGAGAAGGCAATATTCGATTTGTGGGTCCGAACTGCATGGGGATTTGGAGTTCTGAAAGCAGATTGAACCTGTCTTTTGAAAAAGCGCCACGATCCGGTCCCATTTCCTTTATCTCCCAGAGTGGGACATTTGGTGTTTTTCTGTCTGAGATCGCTAATGCCAGGGGGTATGGGCTAAGCAAGTTTGTCAGTATAGGGAACCAGGCGGACCTCAACGCGGCTGATTATCTTGAATATCTGGCAACAGATGAAAATACTCAGGTGGTTGTTTTTTATATGGAGGGGTTCAAGGAAGGACGGCGATTTTTTGATTTGGCCAGGAAGATAACAAAAAAGAAGCCGATTCTTGTTTTTAAGGCAGGCCATACAACTGCCGGAACCCGGGCAACTCTGTCCCACACAGCTTCTCTTTCAGGCTCCGATGCTGTCTTTGATGCCATGTGTAGACAGGCCGGCATTATCCGGTCTCGGGATGCAACCCAGACATTTAATATGGCTGAAGCTCTGGCTGACCAGCCATTGCCGCCCGGCAAACGGATAGCCATTCTGGGGAGCGGCGGGCAGGGGGTCGTTACGGCGGATGCGTGTGAAGCACTGGGACTGGAGGTACCTCTTCTGGAAGATAAAATCATTCAGGAAATTAAAAAGATATTACCGCCCCACGCGCCTGTGCCAACGAATCCCATTGATTTTGCCGGAAGTATGCGAACAGGAATTGAAGAATCGTCTGTTGTGGAGACACTCCTTTGCCAGGATAATATTGACGGCGTTATCTCAAATGTACCTATAAATCCAATGGCGTGGAGCTATGCATCTAATCCGGGTAAAATTTCGAAACCGCTTTTAGATGTTACCAAACTGGCGATAGATGGCGCACAGCATTTTGCTTCACTCCCCGGAAAATATAATAAGCCGATTATTACCATCCGATTTCGCAAGTTTGAAAACGATATTGTTGCGGATACATTAAAAGGCGCGGGGATTCCCATTTATGACACGCCCGAAGAGTGTGCATTGGCCATGTACGCGCTGGCACGATACGGGGAGATTAAGAGGAATAAAGATTGATACGGATTTATTTAAATAAGGTATCTTGCCAAATTTTAAAAGATGCATCGTTTTTGTAGGGGCAAGCCCCTGTGCTTGCCCTAATAATTGTTAAAAAAGAATCATTTGGAACAGCTTGTTAGAAGAAAAAATGAAAAAATTACTTATTGAATTTTGGCAGGGTCAAAGACCTCTATGGCAGGCATTTTGGTTATTATTCGTTTTGGGACAAATTCTAATTCTTCTTATAAGTGCTTTTATTTTTTGGGTGTTTATTGAAGGCCCTTTTCAAAATATATTCTCTGTCGAAGTATCTGTAATTCCAAGTGGTATGGTTTGGCTCACATTTATTTTATATGCAAGTTTATCAGTTTGGAGATGTGCAAAAATAACAAAGATGGCAGTATGGACTTGGTCGTCACGTATTTTTATTATAGCATACTTAATCCGACAAGTTTACGGCGTATATGAGGTTTGGACTTATTGGGTGCCGAGGCTTAAGGCAGGTTTATAATAAAACCTTATGAGAGTTGAAACATTCGACAAAATATCCGCAACGATAATAATCATTTCTGCGATTTATTCATTATTGCGGCAATTACATCATGGAACTGGTTTCCGACTCCCGGAGACTGGGGAGATATCGCGCATATACCAAAAAGTATAATAAATTATATAGCTTTGCTACTTCCACCAGCTATAGTTCTTTTATATTTGCTAATGCGAAGATGGTATTTCAAAAAACAATTCTAAATCGCTGTATGGTACGAAAGCTTACGTGTGAATTATAACCCTGACATCCATCACCGCAGATCAATCCGTTTGAAGGGATATGATTATTCCCAACCGGGATTGTATTTTATTACCATTTGTACGCAGGATCGATTGCCGTTATTCGGACAAATTAAAAATCGGCAAATGATTTTTAATGATGCGGGTGTAATGGTGAAAACAGTATTGAACGAAATACCGGTTTATTATCATGGTTTTGATGTTCATGATTTTGTTGTTATGCCAAATCATTTTCATGGTATTATTGAAATTGTACGTAATCCAAAATCCGTAGGGGCAGGCCCCTGTGCCTGCCCAAACAATGTATGGCGACAAATAAAGGGGCAACCACAGGGAGTTGCCCCTACGATGTCATTATTTGATATTGTTCATCGGTTTAAAACATTAACCACAAAACGATATACAGATGGTGTTAATAATAATGAATGGTTACGGTTTAATAAAAAAATATGGCAACGCAATTATTACGAGCACATTATAGGTGATGAAAATTCGTACAATGAGTTATCTGAATATATTATAAATAATCCAACAAACTGGCAGGAGGATAAATATTATCTCTAAGAAACTCGATAAACAAAGGCGCCAAAATGGCCAATCCATACGGTATCCCATGCATACATTAAAAAAGGTGGATCGGCCCACAACCCGCATCTATGAAGACCAAATCCAGCGCGTAGACGAAAGAGAAAGCGGATTTAGTCGGGCAGGCCGGGGTGATTTCGGCAGACGTCTTAAAAAAGAATATTTAAGATTTACCCTGAAGCATCCATTATCCAAGGCGCTTGTACAGATGGGTTTTACATTGCGCGATGGTGTCGATGGTGAAGTTGCTCAGCAAAAGGCCCCCCTGCCGGATGATCCCAATTGGATGGCCGAACATATTAAGGAGACCGCCTATTTTCTCAGGGCAGATATGGTTGGGATATGCGAGTTGCCGTCTTACGCTGTTTACAGCCATAGCAATTGGGAAAATGGAAAAAGGGTAGAACTTAATCATAAATACGCTATCGCTATCTTGATCGATCAGGATATACACACAGCACAGGCTTTTCACGGTCATGACTGGATCAGCAGTTCCATGAGTTTTATGTCCTATACGTCGTCCGGATTCATTGCCTGTATCTTAGCCGATTACATCCGCCAGTTAGGCTATCCGGCCCGCGCACATCATGCCACGAACTATCAAATTGTCGTGCCACCTATATTACTTCTGGCCGGTTTGGGGGAAATGTGCCGTATTGGAGATATTGTTTTAAATCCCTTTCTTGGGGCTCGTTTCAAAGCAGCTGTTGTGACAACCGATCTTCCCATGACAGTTGACAAACCTATTGATTTTGGTCTCCAGGATTTTTGCAGTAAGTGTAACAAGTGCGCGCGGGAGTGTCCATCCGGATCTATAAGCCATGGAGATAAGATCATGCACAATGGCTATGAGAAATGGCCAAATGATGCAGAAAAATGTACGGGCATGCGGGTGGGGAACAATAAAGGAGCCAGTTGCGGTATGTGTATTAAGGTATGTCCCTGGAATAAGCCGGATACAGTTTTCCATAGATCCGTTAATTGGGCAATGAGACATATTCCTATTGCACGCAGACTGGGAGTCTGGGGGGATGATTTTTTTGGGTATGGAAAACCGGACCCAAAGCGAAAATGGTGGTTGGATTTGGAGGAGAGAAGAGGCGTTCTAAGAATACCCGAATAGTTTCCACCCACAAATGACCCTTTTTGCCCAATTTCTGTGTCCCCGATAAGCGGGATCTTCGCTACGCTCCGACAAGCTCAAATTTTAATCCGCCACCGAACTTTGGCAGATTAATCCTCGAAATACTTCATGTATGGATGCCTGCCCCGTAGATCAGGAGATCGTACGGGGCTGTTAAAATTATTGCCTTCCTAGAAATTGAACAAAAATTGCTCATTTTTCGACGGAAACTAGGTAAAGTGTGCACCTGATGGGGATAAATCTTCAGAGTTGCTTGCGCGACGTACCGGATGTACGCCTCAGCGTAAACCCTTGTGCGGC
>JAFDFT010000031.1 GCA_019309685.1 Deltaproteobacteria bacterium | reverse complement strand
CAGCCGATTGATAACAGCCACTGAACCCACATTAATATCAGCCAGTGTAAATGTACCCCCAACCATATATTCCCTTCCGCTCAGGTAATCATCCAATATTCTGTGCTTTGGCTGCATATTTGCCGTGCCTTTTTTAATGACATCCATATCTCTTTTATCTTCAGGGGTAAATATCTGAACAACAACCTTAAACATATCCGGCTGCAGCTCAAGAATGCCCCAATAGCTCCATTGATCTATCAATGCACGCTCTTCAACAGAACTCCCCAGCAATTCAGGCTTGTATTTTTCTGCCAGATAACCGGTGATTGCCATGGACTCCCATAGAACAAAGTCCCCGTCCACAAGACAGGGAACTTTTCCATTCGGGTTTAATTTTAAATAGTCCACACCTGGATTGCCAAGATCCACAGAAACCTCTTCATATTCCAGGCCAATCTCTTTTGCCAGCACATGACACCGAAATGCGCTTGTCATTTTTGATCCGTAAATTTTAACCATGGCTCACTCCTCATATCGATAAAAATTAATGTATATGTAACATATTATGCTAAGGAAAGGAATTATTTCGTGGGTTCATGAAAGTGAATTAAAAAGAGATTCTTTTAAAACTTGTTGATAATAACATTGAATTAAAGACATTCCTTAAAATTCCAGTATATATATAGGATACGCATTTTATATCTTTGGGGCTCACATTTCTTAACTCAGAGGAGAAACAATATCATTTTCAAAAACAAGTGTATCCGCGAGCTTGCCTGGTGTCTGGTCTGCAATAGACTTTTGATATGGAATTACCTTTACAAGCGGTTTACCCCGCTTTGTAATGATAATATTTTCTTTTGTTTTCGAAATTCTACCAAGGATTTTGAACGCTTTTTATCTGAATTGGCTTATTCCCATAGTTTGCATATAATCATCATCCCTTTATAAAAGCATAGGATGCTCCTAAATTGTATAACATAACTACTCAGGCATTTTTTCAATATATTCCTTTGTAGACAGTTCTATTTCTATCCAATTTATTGTTATTTTTATAAGTTTTAGTAAATATAAGGCCTGCAAAAGCCAACCCTGTAAATAGAGCTGAAATGACACCAAAGCTATTGCCAAAAACTCCTACATTATTAAGACTATGAACAGGAAATGGCCAATAGGATAGATAAATTACAAGTAAAGCATAGCTTATTATAATAGCAATAATAATAACACCTGCAATGACTCCATATCTTATATACTTTTTGATAAATTTTTTTCCATAATATCAGCCTTTTTATTGTCCTTCCATAATTTTCAATATGGACCAAATGGCGATACGTCTCGTACCTCACTACCTCTTAAAAATAGATATATCCGTACAATGAGCCCTCAATCATGAATATCTCAATCTATCGCCCTTCCTTTGGCAGCTCCCTTTCATAAAACCAGTCTTCAACCTGAAGGTAGCCGCGAATGGCGCTAATTGTTGCCATGCGCAATGGCTCAGGCGGCCAGGGAATGACCTTTCTATTCACAAACGGACAATCAAGCAGTTCGCTCTGTCGCTCAAGGAGTAGATCTCTTAACGTACAGGCATTTAGATGACTCAAAGAAACTCCATGCCCGATACATCCCAGACTGTACACAGCTCTTTTACCACCCAGATAACCCAAAGAAGGCGTCAAATTTACAGTCACAGAAAAAGGCCCGCCCCATCTGTGGGTAATTTTTGCATCTGAAAGAGAAGGAAAAAGAAACTGAATATGTTTTTCAAGATGCTTCCAAGTATCTTCGTCGGAATCCGCATCTAAAGAGTTCGCCCACGTAAGCCCCACAGGACCCCCTCCCATTACCAGGCGTTTATCCGGTGTCAGACGGTAATAGTGGATCAGGTTGCGCGCGTCTTCCACCCCCTCAAATCCTTTCCATCCGATTGGTTCCAGCTGTTTATCCGTCAATGGCTCGGTAGCGATCATGTAGGTAAAGGCCGGTATCTGTTTGCGCTTGAGTCCCGGGAATAAATGTGAATACGCGTTGGTTGCAAAGACTACCTTTTCAGCAGACAACGTTCCCTCAGGTGTTTTGATCTTGAAATTTGGCTGTGATGTTATTTCCACAACAGGTGTATTTTCAAAAAATTGAACGCCCGCTTTCATGGCCAGCTCTTTCTCCGCGCGTACCAGTTTGGCTGGATTGATCAGTACCATTCTGGGTTCCCACAAAGCACCTAAATATTTTTCTGAATTCACCCGCTCACGTACCTCTTCGGCGCTGAGCCAAAAAATATCATCAAACCCAATCGAGTTCATGAGTTCCACATCATGCTGGATACGCTTAATATAACTCTTGGTTGTAGCAGTTCGCAAAAAACCCGAACGGATACGGTCACAATCCAAATTTTCCCGCTGAATTAAATCATCCATATAATCCACAGCCTTCATCATGTAATGATGCGCGTCTTTGAGAAACTGCTTGCCCCGAAGCATAGCCGTCACGCCAAAACCAAGGCCAACCACGGTCATGGCAAATGATCCGTTTCGGCCGCTGGCGCCAAAACCAACAGTCTTTGCTTCCAACAAAGCTACGCGCAAAGACGGTTCAGCCCGTTTTAACTCAAGGGCAGTGGCAACACCGGTAAATCCGCCGCCAATCACGGCAATATCAACATCCAGATCTTCTTTCAATTGCGGCTCAGCCGAATAAGGGCCGTAGGTATCGAGCCAGAGAGACAATGGTGATTCAGGAAGGGTTGTCATGGGATTTCCTCCTATCTTGGGATCATTAAGGATTTGAGTTTATGCGGTTTTATAACACAATGCACTTTAAAATGAAAATTTTTTTAGAGTTTGTCAATAATCCAGGATATATTCCATATGATCTGGCATATATATTGCTGGTTATTTGTACTGACAGATGATATTATTACTTCAATTGAGCGAAAGTTGAGGGTGCTCCAGCTTCTCCGGCGACGGGATCTACGCTTCGCTCCGACAAGGCATCAAGGGTGAAGCCGTAATAATCTACTGCGAATCCTTGATAACGCAGAAGATGGGGTATCAACGGCTTTCCAGGAGGGTAAATAAAATGAAAATAAAAAATGATATTTATACCTCAGCTATAGACTATAGAAGATATACAAAAATATGAATAAACCGGGCTATACCCTTAATTCCTATGTAATCAGTAAAAGTCTTTCATTTTATTTACGCTCTTTTGAGATATTAAAAACATACCTGCCTATCAACAAATTAAAAAAGTGCCATCCATTGTTCTTTTAATAGCGGAGAGATATAATGCGTATGTTTAAGGATAAAACAGCGATTGTAACAGGGGCTGCTTCGGGTATTGGAAAAGCGTTGAGTGAAGAATTGGCAAAAAGAGACGCTATCGTTATTCTAACTGATGTAAACGCTGAGCTTCTTGAAAAAACAACTGCATCGATTCGAGCGGATGGGTATAATGCCGAATCCGTTGTCATTGATGTTACAAAGTTTGCCGATCTTAAAAAACTTGTGGATGATACAATTACCAAATACCGACGGCTTGATTATTTGTTTAACAATGCAGGCATTGCTGTTTTTGCTGAAGCACGGGATTATACTTATGAAGAAGAATGGCGTAAAGTTATCGATATTGACATTTATGGACCGGTCAATGGCGCTGCTGCTGCTTTTCCCAAAATGGTGGAACAAGGCTTCGGGCATATAGTCAACACCGCCTCTCTTGCAGGTTTAATCCCAGCCTCACTGCTTTGTTCTTATTCTGTCGCCAAACACGGAGTCGTCGGGCTTTCACTGACTTTACGCATGGAGGGAAAGGATCTGGGCGTAAAGGTCAGTGTGGTTTGCCCGGGACTGATTCAAACGCCAATTTATCAAAGCAGGGTCATTAAATTAGATCAGGAACAGTTACTCGACAAGGCACCGCCCGGCATGCCTCCGGAAAAATGCGCTCGGATTATTTTGCGCGGTGTGAAACGCAATAAACCGATTATTGTTGTTTCGGTTTTCGCAAAAATATTGTGGGGCCTTTACCGTATCAGTCCTGGAATGATGCTCAGATTAGGGGAAATATTTACCCGGCGGTTTCGAAAAGAATATCGGATCGCTTAATAAGTGACAAATTTTAACAGTTAAATTAACCTTACCTAACTCTTGACCGAAAGTTATCATTTTTCAATTATTTCAAAGCTTTAAAATAATTGTATTGCCATCAAGGATTGGATATATGACCCATCATAAAGACTCAAATGTAATTGTCTACCCGAACTACTGTGGCCTCATTCTTTCCGGTAACTACAGTTCGAACCTGAAAGAAACCGTAGCGGGTTATATTCAAACATTTAACAAATTTGAAGAAACCGGAAACCCCGCGATTCCTTACATATCCGCCTGGGAGGAAAAAAATGAAAATGCTATATGGTACGAATTTGTCAGCAATCGTTTTCTCAGTCTTTTAGGATGCTCTGCTTCTCAAGCACCTGTGGTGTTTCGAGACAGTGTCGTTGATCGGATTATTTATAAAACAATGGAACCTGACGCTGATATCCAAAAAGAATTTTTTAGCCACCATGAACTTGATTACGCAAGGGTAAAACTTCGAGAAGACAGCAAAAAATTGGGAAACATCGATGCTGTATATAAAATTTATCTGGAAGGCTCAGGATTCACATGGCTAAAAGATATTGCAACAGTACAATCATTTGACGAAGATGACGTCTGTATTTCGATTGGATGCTTAACCATCGTCACGAAGGAAATGAAAGCAGAAGAAGAACGGCTCAAACGAGAAAGACTTCAGGTTACATTGGAGATGGCGGGAGCTGTTTGTCACGAACTGAATCAACCCATGCAAACAATTTCCGGGTATACAGAATCGCTATTAAGAGATTTTTCTAAAACCGACCCATCCTATGATCGGATTGAAAAAGTCATGGAAGAAATTACCAGAATGGGAACCATCACCAAAAAATTGATGCGAATCACAAAATATGAAACTAAAAATTACCTGCAAGGGATTAAAATTGTTGATATTGATAAAGCTTCCAATGACAAGAAAAATTCATAGTTGATTAAAACTTTATCACACATAATTATTTTTTTCTTCAAAAATACTTAACCATTTAAAAATCGCTATATATGCGATATTTTAGCAAAATTGCAGGTCTTTTAAAAATAACCTACTCGTAAAAAGTCATAAATATGATGATAAAGTAAAAAGTTCAAGTTTCCCGCTTATAGCGGGATTTTCACTTCGCCACAACAAGCGCTGTAAATATTGTAGAATGAGGCGTAATTATAGTACGTCGAATAAACTCATGATTCAACGCAACACAGTCCGCCGACGGCGTATTACGAAGCCATCGAAAATAGTATCTTGACATTCCCTGTCTTTCCATATATTTATATTACAAATGAATATAAATCCTTAGAGAAAAATATTCTTTTTTATAATACTGCGTCAAACATTTCAAAAAGCAAAAACCGTCTGCAAAAAGTATTTCTATTAACAGACCCTAGACTTGTGAAAAGAAGTGTATTTGTAAATCTTTTTGGAGGATTTGAATGGAAAACAAGGATGATGAAAAATTAAAAGATGAAATCGAGAAGATTACCAAAAATATTGATAGCATCATGGATAAAATTAAAAACATCATCCCCAGTCCTCAGCAAGAATCAACGGAAAGTGACGAATAGCAGGAAACGACCTTTTTTAGTGCATTTTTAGCCAAATGCTTTAAATATGGTGTAAAACAGGTTTAATGTGTTAGTGATTCTAATGATAATCTCATTTAGGAGGCGCAATGGCATTAACTAAAAATGAAATTGTTGAAAGCGTACATGAACTGGGTTTTACTAAAATGAAAGCTGTTGATATCATCGAATCTCTGCTTGAAATTATCAAGGGTACCCTAGAGAATAACGATGATGTCTTGATTTCCGGTTTTGGTAAATTCTGCGTTAAAAAGAAAAACCAACGCCGAGGGCGAAACCCGGCTACAGGTGATGATCTGATGCTTAGAGAAAGAAGGGTCGTCACATTTAAATGCTCCGGGAAACTTAGAAATAAAATTAGCCCTGAGTAGCATACTGGTTCTAGCGAAACCTTCTGATTAACTTAAAGATCTATTGGATAAAAAACTACATAGGACTTAATCACTGGTAAGCCACATATACTGATAGGGCTTTAACTCCATATCATTTGTGGAAACTTGTATACCGGTAACAAGATCCTTTAGTTGAGGATCAGTCACATTTTCTTTCAATGATACACGTACACATTTAGACGTAACGTTTGTCAGAGCATAAATCGTCTGATCATCGCAAAACCTCTTTATCGCGAATACCTTCTCATTAATATCTAATATTTTAAAATTTGAATTCGGATGGAAAGCATTTTGCTCTTTTCTAGTCTTTATTAACTCTAGGTAAGGATAAAAAATTCTTGACCGAAAGGAATTGGGATCGTTTAGTTCTTTTTTCACATCATCAATTGACAACTTTTCTCTGTTAATCGTTCTTAACTGTTTTGTATGCTTTACCCCTTCTTGCCAGTTTCTGGAGCCCAACAGGCTGTGGATATATGTCGCAGGCACTCCGGGAAGAACATATTGAACCGCCTGAGTAGCCAAAAAACGCTGGACATGATACGGATCTTCTCTTTTTTTCAAAAGCGCGTCCACATAGGTAATATTTAATTCATAAGGACTTTGGGTTCCATTCGGATTTTTTTTATATGAAACACCTCCACCGTTTTCTTTCACCAACTCAGACAGCCATTTTGTTTCACCCGTATCTAAAATTCCTTCCAATGGTCGAACACCAATACCATCATGTGATGCTGTGAAATTATAAAACGTGTTTTCATCCGAAGGTACATGTAGCCCTTTTGCCCAATGGGATAAAATACCGGCATGCTCATTTACAAATGCGTGCAAAAGAAGAGGAGGTAATGTGAAGTTATAAACCATCTGAGCTTCATTCCGTCCATCTCCAAAATAGCTTATATTTTCATCATGCGGCACATTCGTTTCTGTCAGAAGAATAGTATCAGGTGCGACAACATTGAGGATCTTTCGAAAAAGCTTCACCATGTCATGTGTGTTTTTACAGTGGATGCATGTAGTACCGATCTCCTTCCACAAATATGCAATTGCGTCTAATCGTATAATCCTTGCACCCTGATCCACGTAAAAAAGCATAACTTCAACCATCTTCTCAAGCACATCTATACTTTCATAGTTTAAATCAATTTGATCCTCTGAAAATGTTGTCCACACATGAATTCTTTCACCGGATTTTTTTCTAAATTCTGTTAAAAGCGGAAACGCCCTGGGCCTGATAACAGCCGATAAATCCCTTGCCGGATCCACTTCGATTGCTAATTTTTCGAAACCTTTCTCCTTCGATAGATATTTTTGAAACCATTCACTTTTTGCAGATATATGATTTAAGACATGATCGAACATCAGGTGAAATTCACCGCGAAGGCTTTTGATATCCTTCCACGAACCAAGTGCCGGATCCACGGATAAAAAATCCATAACCGAAAAACCGTCATCGGACGAATATGGGTAAAAGGGCAGGATATGAATCGTTGAAAAAACGTCTTTCAGATAACTGTCGGCAAACCGATGAAGCGTTTGGAGGGGAAGTTCATTATCCTTCTTCAAAGAATCGCCATACGTTATTAAAACACTGTCTCGATGAGAAAAATATTCTTTTGTTTTTCTCTTCTTCAGTGGTGTATCGATTAGTGGCAGAATCTTTTGAAAGGCTTTTTCACCCTCTTTTTTCCCGTAAATAATTTCCAGTTGATATCTTATGTCATGGGTACCTTGCATAAATATATGTATGAAAGGTTAGATTTGAATGCGATATGTTTTTATTTTGCTTAATAAGGAAGGATGGCTTATTTCAAGTATCTTGGCTGCTCTCGTCCTGTTTCCGCCGGTTTCAGTCAGTACCTTTGTAATCAGCTTTTTTTCCAGAGCCTTTTGCGCATCTTTTAAGGAGTTCCCCTCAATCATCGTGTTATCGTCCTTTTTCTCTGACTCACTGATAAATTCAGGAGGTAAATTTTCAGGCAGTATGCGGTTTCCTTCGGCAACAACAATCGCGTGTTCAATGATGTTTTCCAACTCTCTTACGTTCCCAGGCCATTGATGTTTGCGTATAATGGACATGGATGCTGGTGTTATTGACTTTATCTTTTTGTTAAGGCTTGAATTAAACGTATTGATAAAATGCTGGCATAATACAGGTATATCTTCAGGACGTTCTCTGAGCGGCGGAATAGAAATTTGAAGTACATTTAACCTGTAAAATAGATCCTCACGAAAATGACCTTTCGCGGCTTCTTCTTTGAGATTTTTAGAAGTGGCCGCGATCACGCGCACATCAATTTTCTGTGTCTTTGAATCACCCACAGATCTTATCTCATCTCCCTGTAACACCCTTAAAAGCTTTACCTGTAAAGGCTGGGGCATTTCCCCGATTTCATCCAGAAAGATTGTGCCTGCATCTGCTTCTTCAAAAAGGCCTTTTTTATCTCTGTCTGCACCTGTAAAGGCCCCTTTTTTGTAGCCAAAAAGTTCACTTTCAAGAAGAGTTTCAGGAATACCCCCACAATTAACAGTCACCAGGGGTTTATCCGACCGGTCCCCCATTTCATGGATACTTCTTGCAACCAATTCTTTCCCTGTACCGCTTTCTCCTGAAATCAGCACCGTTGTTTTATGCCCTGCAACTTTTCTTACCAGCTCAAACACATCCTTCATGGATCGGCTTGTTGCCACCATTTCTGCAAAGCTATAATCATGTTCGATTTTTCGTATACGTTTTTTTAAGCGAACATTTTCTTTCTTCAGATTTTCTCTCTCTTCAGCCTTCTTTAGCGTAAGAAAAACTTCATCAGTTTTAAACGGTTTGGATATATAGTCATATGCCCCACGCTTCATGGCTTCAACTGCTGTATCAATCGTACCGTATGCAGACATCATAATAACGGTTGTGTCCAATAGTTTCTCCCGTGCTGCCTCTAAAAAAGCCATGCCGTCCATATTCGGCATCTTAAGATCGCATAAAATAAAATCATATTGGCTGTGATTCACCATTTTCAGAGCATCTGTGCCATCAGCCGCGGTATCCACGACATAACCAAGCGTACCTAACATCGATGTCAGCATGTGCCGCATATTTTTTTCATCATCCACAATAAGCATCCGCTTAGCCGATGATGTCACAACCTGTTTTTCCTCACCCAATGTTTCCGACATCGTTTAAATGCTCCATGTTAGCTGATTGAGTTTCACCTATGATGTTAGACATTCCTTTACCAAATAATTTAGAGAAAGGATATTAACCATTTCACTTGAATCCTGGAATCTTTGGCCCATGAACTCATTTAGGACGAGCAATTCCCTTTGATTTGATCTTTTTATTATAGGCAAATTCTTCCATCACACATTTGATAAAGGCAAAAATATCGATATGGTTGTTCCCTGCCCCTCCTTACTGGCGGCTTCAATTTTCCCACCCATTTCTTCAATTATCATAAAACTAACTGAAAGGCCAAGTCCGGTTCCTTTTCCAGGCTCCTTCGTTGTATAAAAAGGATCAAAAATATTTCTCAGGCTTTCCGCCGGGATACCTATGCCATTATCTTTATATATTATTTTTAACACTGGAGGCTGATTCTGCGGGTTCTTATTTCCTCCCTGCATCACTTCACTCGATATAATAACTTCACCGTTTTGTTTATTATTAATCGCCTGAATAGCATCCGCGGCGTTTATCATCAAATTTAAAAAAACCTGCCTCAACTGATCAGGATCTGCAACAACAATATCTCTATCTGCTGACAATTGAAGGGTTAAATGAATGTCTGACATCATCGGCTGGACGCTGACAATATTTTCAATATCATTAATGATCTCATGTACAGATACCGTTTTTAAACCTTCGTCTGAGGGCTTTGCATAACTAAGCAGTTGCCGAATGATCCCATTTATTTTTTCAATCTCATTTCCTGCCCGTTCAATAAACTCATTTTTTTCTTCAGGGCTCAAATTTTTTTTCTTCAGCAAATCAAGATAACCAACAATAATGCCGATGGGGTTGCCAATTTCATGGGCAATGCCCGAAGACAATCTTCCCACTGAAGCTAGTTTTTCAGCTTTAACAATCTCCTTTTGCGCCTCTTTTAACTCAAGGTTTGCTTTCTCAAGAGACCTTACAGTTGCCTGTAGTTTCTCTTTATCCATTGAAATTCGCTTTAATAATCGATTTAACGATTTTGATAGTTTGGCAAATTCATTGTCACCCTTTTCATACAGAAAAAACATTCCATCATCTTCTCTATAATCCTCCGCTCGTGCAACCAAACGTTTCAATGGCCTGACAGTTAGCCTTGACAGACGATACAGACCTATAATGGTTAAAATAATTGTATTTACGATTATGTAGATTAACAATAAGTGCTGTGTACGCCTCAAAATGCTATAAATCTCTCCAAGCTCTTTAACCAGGCCTATGCTTGCAATAATTTTTCCATCTCTGGTTATTGGAACAGCCACGAGCATGCTTTGACTTCCTTTCCACAAAGTACCCCATATAGTTCCCAACATCCTCTTTTCCCTTTCACCAGATTTTAAGGACTTATCAGCAAGACCTTCAAGTTCTTTATCCAGGGAGCAATTTGAACCGGTCAAATAGGTATTGCTGGCTTTTTTTCCCTGAATCAAGAGGCATGAATAGTTTGCCTTGTGTAACAATTCTTCAAAATGCTTTTTGGTGATGGAATCAATGGTCGCATTTTTAGATTTTGATAAATGCTGAAAACTGTTTTCAATTGATAAGGCGAAAACATCCGCCTTTGAAAGTTCAGAGGCAATCAGTTCTTTTTGAGAGGTACTCATCATGACAAAAGCAATCAGTATCATGCCCGCAAATAAAAGAAGTGCCAGATTAATCGCGATGTTTGTTTTTAGTCCATGCAAAAACATATTGCGCCATTCTCTTTATAAATAATTTCACTATTATATTATTTTTTTACTACAAATTATCACATAAAAATTATGAATGCAAATGTCGATGTTTTACATATTGATATAGATGGAATTTATTTGTTTCGAAGTTGAAATATTTTCCGTTTTCGTAAGGCCATATCTCAATTAGCATTGTATTCCTGCTGCCGTTTCAATCTATGCAGATAGGACATGTAAGACAAGCTCTTGTATTGCGAATGCCCCGTGATCGCACTGAATTTTTCCCAGGGATGCAAGCATCGACACCTAAAACCTAAAACTTGACGAATATCCTTGAGAAATTGAAGATTATAGAAGCGGGTTTGATTATTTTTTCCGTACAATAACCTATCAAATAAAAAAACCCGGAACCATTCATACTAAATGATTCCGGGTTAAAATAAAATTCGGCGGCGTCCTACTCTCCCGCACAGCCTCCCATGCAGTACCATCGGCGCTGAAGAGCTTAACTTCCGTGTTCGGGATGGGAACGGGTGTTTCCTCTTCGCTATTGCCACCGAAAAGTCAATTGCTTAATATTTAAACATACATTTCAAACAATTTGTATATAAGAAAAACATTCTAAAGAATTGTGTCGATTATTTTATGGCCAAGCCGCACGACCGATTAGTACCGGTAAGCTGAACACATTACTGTGCTTACACACCCGGCCTATCAACCTTGTCGTCTTCAAGGGGTCTTCAGTTAAATATGTTTCCATATTTAAGGGATATCTTATCTCGAGGTTGGCTTCCCGCTTAGATGCTTTCAGCGGTTATCCATTCCGAACTTAGCTACCCAGCAATGCCGCTGGCGCGACAACTGGAACACCATTGGTTCGTCCATTCCGG
>JAFDFT010000030.1 GCA_019309685.1 Deltaproteobacteria bacterium | reverse complement strand
AAAAAACTCGATTTTGCCGCGTACGGCATAGACGCCAAGTTCGACGATAACGCGCTTCGTCTTTTGGCAGAACACGCATTTGCAGAAAATACAGGCGCCAGAGGATTGGTGAGTGCTGTTGAAAAAGCACTTCTTGTGTTTGAAAAAAAATTACCTTCAACAAATATCAAAAGCTTCCCGATAACCGAACCGGTAATTAAAAACCCTGAACAATCACTCGAAAAGTTAATCGCACCCCCGGAAGATGTTTCATATTCCGAGACATTTAAAAATATATTAAAAAGCGAAAAAGGTTTCATTGAAAATTATCTGGAATTAAACAAAGATGATTTATCGGATAAGCACAACCTGACGTTAACTCCGCTTCGCATAAATATCGCAGCACGATTCTACGCGAAACATATTATGGACATTGGAAAAGTCATTAACCGGATAAAATTTTATTGTGATGAAATAAAAAAGATGGAACTTGATTTTTTTAAAAGCCACAATATAAATATCGTGCTGGAAGATGACGCCATTGATTTTATTCTTGAACAATTTATTGCTGCAGCAATGAGCTTTGATGATTTTTACAAACAACTTATCGCGCGTATGACGGATAATTTTAAAGACGGACTCGCTCTGCTCAAAGAAAAAACACAACAAAAACGTTTTTTTATTTCAAGGGAGTCCCTTTTAGATCCAGTCTCTTTTATTAACAAACAGATCAAGGCTGAGCTAAACTCTGTATAAATTCAATTAATCAAACATTTATTCTCATATGATTGGTATATCAAAACTCTACTGTGGAACCGTTGAACCTTCTGATACGCTTCGCTACGGTCGCGAATCATCTCAACTGCCTTCACACTTGCTTCAATTTTCCAAAGATAAACGTCCGGTAGTTGTCTGGAACATCACACGAAGGTGCAACTTAAAGTGCGTTCACTGCTACGCTCAATCGGATGATATTTCATATGAAAATGAGCTTTCTACTGACGAAGGGAAAACGCTCATCGATGATCTTTCCCGGTTCGGTGTACCTGTAATCCTTTTCTCCGGCGGAGAGCCGCTGGTGCGTAAAGACCTTCCCGAGCTCGCTGACTATGCGGTAAAAAAAGGCATGAGAGCGGTGATATCGACAAATGGGACATTGATATCTAAAGAAACAGCTAGGACGCTTAAAAGCATCGGGCTTTCATATGTGGGCATCAGTATTGATGGAATGGAAGATATCAATGATCGCTTTCGGGGAGTAAAAGGCGCGTTTAAATCCGCTTTGAAAGGTATTGAAAATTGTAAGTCAGCGGGCATTAAAATTGGCCTCCGTTTTACGATCAATAAGTTCAATGTAAGTGAAATTCCTGATATTCTCAACCTAATTGAAGAAATGGAAATCCCAAGGGTATGCTTTTATCATCTTGTGTACGCCGGCCGCGGATCTAACCTTGTGGAACATGATCTTTCCCACGATGAAACGAGAAATGCCGTTGACCTGATCATGGATGCGACAAAGAGGCTTCATGATAAAGGAAAACCCAAAGAGGTTCTGACCGTTGATAACCATGCAGATGGCCCGTATCTCTACTTAAGATTACTCAACGAAAATCCAGCACGGGCCGAAGAAGTCCTTGAACTGCTTAAAATGAATGAAGGCAACAACTCCGGCAGAGGCATCGGCTGTATTAGCTGGGATGGTCAAGTTCACGCGGATCAATTCTGGAGACACTACAGCTTCGGGAATATTTTAAAAAAACCCTTCTCTGAAATCTGGATGGACACGTCAAACCCATTGATGAAAAAACTGAAAGAAAAATCAAAACATGTCACCGGCAGATGCGCCACCTGCCGCTGGCTCTCTATTTGCGGCGGTAATTTCAGGGTCAGAGCCGAAGCTTTCACAGGAGATGTGTGGGCACCTGATCCGGCCTGCTATCTGTCGGACGAAGAAATAGC
Organism: Deltaproteobacteria bacterium; assembly: GCA_019309685.1. Taxonomy (GTDB): domain Bacteria; phylum Desulfobacterota; class Desulfobacteria; order Desulfobacterales; family JAABPS01; genus JAABPS01. The sequence goes on along the minus strand of JAFDFT010000030.1, from coordinate 9,986 downwards.
ATAGTTCTAATACATAACCAAAAAGCCCTATAAACTAAGAAACAAACAAATACCTATCTAAAAAAATGGACAACTAAAAGGTTCCCAAGCCAGAAATGAGCAATTTTCCGCAAGGTCAAGAAAATCAAGGAATTGCGCGGAGGCGTACTCAGTTGTACGTCGCACAAGCAATTCCGAAGATTGACGCATAGATTGCGAAAAAGGGCCATTTATGGTTGGAAACGAAAAAGGAATAAGAGATGCTATTCCCCGACTACAGACCCAGACGCCTTCGTCAAAATGACGCCTTTCGCCGGTTGATCCGCGAAACAGTATTGACGGTAAATGATCTAATTATACCGCTTTTTGCCATTGACGGAAAGGACATTAAAAATCCCGTTGAATCCATGCCCGGACAGTATCAGATGTCTGCGGACCATCTTGTCAAAACTGCCAAACGCGCCCGTGATCTTGGTATACCGGCACTTATGGTTTTTGGCATCCCGGACAAAAAAGATCCGCTGGGCACTGCCGCATACGCAAAAAACGGTATTGTCCAAAAAGCTGTCAAAGAACTGAAAAACATGGTTTCAGACATTGTGATCATTACCGATGTTTGCCTATGCCAGTACACGGATCATGGTCACTGCGGTGTCGTGGACGGTCACACCATTGACAATGACGCCACCCTTGATCTGCTTGCCAGAACAGCGCTTTCTCACGCATCTGCCGGTGCTGATATGGTGGCCCCTTCTGACATGATGGATGGCCGTGTTTCTGAAATCCGTGAAGCCCTTGACGATAATGGATTTGTTAATACGCCTATCATGTCTTACGCGGCCAAATACTGCTCTTCATATTACGGGCCGTTTCGTGATGCAGCGGAATCTGCCCCGCAATTCGGAGATCGAAGAACCTACCAAATGGATCCGCCTAACGCCTTGGAAGCCATCAGGGAAGCGACTCTAGATATCGAAGAAGGTGCAGATATCATCATGGTAAAACCAGCGCTTCCATACCTGGATGTAATTAACCGTATCAGAGAAGAAATTGATCTTCCCGTGGCGGCGTATAATGTCAGCGGTGAATATGCCATGATAAAAGCCGCGAATAAAATGGGCTGGCTGGACGGCGAAAAGGTCATGATGGAAACTCTCATAGCTATAAAGAGGGCCGGTGCGGATATGATACTTACGTATTTCGCTTTAGAAGCCGCTGAAGTATTAAAACGTTAATACTAAAACCAGGTATAATTGATTAAAAGGTTAAGAAGTTAATTTTCATGACACAACCATCACATCCCCATAAAGAGAGCAAACAACAAAATCTTCGGCTTGTTGCCTGGGAAATAACTCGAAACTGCAACCTTTCCTGCGTCCACTGCCGCGCATCCGCGGATATGGGCCCGCATACCGGAGAACTTGAAACCGAGGCATGTTTCAAACTGCTTGATGAAATTGCCGCCGTTGGAAGCCCCATCGTCATACTTACCGGCGGTGAACCTCTTCTTCGAAATGATCTTTTTGAGATCGCACGTTATGGCACTGATAAAGGGCTTCGTATGGTAATGGCCCCTAATGGAACCCTGATAAACAAACCCATTGCGAAACAAATAGCTGATGCGGGTATTCAAAGAATAAGCATCAGTCTCGACGGCGCCTTCAAAGAAACACACGATGCATTCAGAGGTGTCAAAGGCGCTTTTGAAGGAGCCATAAACGGTATTAAACTCGCAAAAGAAGCCGGTATTGAATTTCAAATTAATACAACAATAACAAAAATAAACCTTAACCAAATCCCTGCCATCCAACAACTGGCCGCAGATCTAGGTGCAGTGGCTCACCACATTTTTCTTCTGGTTCCCACCGGCCGCGGGAAATACATTATTGACCAGGAAATTACAGCCCAAGAGTATGAACAAACCTTAAACTGGTTTTACGATCAAAGAGACAAACTTCCCTTACAGTTAAAGGCAACGTGCGCGCCGCACTATTATCGCATACTCAGGCAACGGGCAAAAAAGGAGGGGAAATCGGTCTCCTTTCAAACGCATGGACTGGATGCGGTCACCCGGGGGTGTCTGGGCGGTACAGGTTTTTGTTTTATTTCTCACCAGGGCATAGTCCAGCCATGTGGGTTTCTTAATTTAAACTGCGGCGATATCCGACAAGACTCTTTTTCCAAAATTTGGAACAGCTCAGACATATTTTTATCTTTGCGTGATTTCAAACAGTTAAAAGGCAAATGCGGAAAATGTGAATATAAAGCTGTTTGCGGCGGATGCAGGGCAAGAGCCTATGAAGCCACCGGGGATTTTTTGTCGGAAGAACCGCTTTGCAGCTACCAGCCTGTATAAAAAACAAAAAACATTTGTTTTTCCTTCTGAAACTGATAAGATCAAGGGTACTAAAACACTGTTTGCATTTTTAGTGCCCGACTATAAACTTCCCTTTAGGAATATTTTGTTAAAGGAATGAACCATGAAAATCCACTCTTTGATGATATCAGACCCTATTACAATCAAACCTAACGCATCAATTCAGGAAGCGATTGAGCTAATGAAGATAAACTCGATCCGCCACTTACCCGTAATCTCTGGAAAACAACAACTTAAAGGCTTGGTTACACTAGCTGATTTAAAGCAGGGTCTTATCCCTTCAATGGTTGCTGATTTGACGCTTGTTGACCTTATGATTAAAAACCCAATAACCGTAGACCCTGACAACGATATTGAGATAGCGGCTCAAATTATTTACAAGAAGAAAATAAGTGGAATCCCTGTTGTAAAGAGCAATAAGCTTGTGGGCATTATTACCGAAACGGATATCCTAAGGACCTTTATTGATATGATGGGAATTTTAAACGCAAGTTCACGGATAGATATTACCATCGGAGATGAAGCAGACGCGTTTAAAAAGGCCGTACAAATCATCCACGATAGTGGCGGAGACATTATTAACGTCGGACAGACTGCAAAAAAAACAGGTAAAAGAGTCTATTATTTCAGGCTTTCATCATGTAAGACAGGCATCATAAAAGGCGCTCTGGAAAAGGAAGGCTTTGAGGTTCTGGACGCTATGGATTAAATATTGGCATAATTCTCAACCCTCCTTTGTTTCTTATTACCTGAAGATTGACAGACTCCTAAAAAATAATATAATTGATGGCCAAATAAAAGGTTCAAGTTTTCCGCTTGTAGCTCGATTCCCGCTTTGGTCCAACAAATAACGCAAATACTGAGGATGCAGCGCACCATTGTCCCGCTTCAGCGGGATTACGAAGCCATTAAGATTGATCCAGTTTTTTTCCTCCAAACCGCTCCATCAGAAAAACCGCATTATTGTCATTCACACCCATAAAAACTGTTGATTAATAAAAACCCTGTTGATACGGTACCCCAATATATTGTATTTGAAATGTTATTTTTATACTGTAACTTGTGTTTTTCCTTTACAAAGGCATTCGATTTTGGTACGCTTACGCAAGATGTATTGAAACCTTTTAAAAATGCTGTTTTTTGTTCAAATTCAAGGAAGGTGCTAATTTTAACCGCATGAATACATTGAGTATTTCGAGGAGTAACCCGCCAAAGTTCGTTGGCGAATTAAAATTTGAGTCTGAAGCAGAAATTGGGAAAAAAGTGGTATTTTTCAGAGGTTTCGTATCACCATTAAATAAAGGGTTAATCTATATTCTAGGAGATGTAGCTATATGAAGCTTAAAAAACTTGAAATTTCGGGTTTTAAATCATTTTTTGATAAATCCAGCATAACATTTCCTGCTGGCGTCTCAGCTGTTGTAGGCCCCAATGGATGCGGAAAAAGTAATATTCTCGATGCGGTGAAATGGGTCATGGGAGAACAGAGCGTCAAACAGCTTCGCGGAAAATCTATGGAAGACGTCATTTTTTCAGGTACAAATGGCAAAATGCCTCTAAATATGGCCGAAGTCTCGTTGACGCTTAAAAACGATAATGGCTCTGCTCCAGAAGAATTAAAAGACTTTACTGAAATCAATTTAACTAGAAGACTGTATCGGTCCGGAGAAAGCTCGTACTACATTAACAAGCAGCCTTGCCGGTTAAAGGATATTCACAATGTCTTTATGGGAAGTGGTCTAGGCTCTAGATCTTACGCGGTTATCAAACAGGGAAATATCGGAGCCATAACCGACGCAAGTCCTGAAGAACGAAGGTTGATCCTTGAAGAAGCTGCCGGTGTTACGAGATTCAAAAGTAGAAAAAATGAAGCGCTTCGCAAAATACAATCCACAAAACAAAATCTGTTTCGTGTTGAAGATATTCTCACAGAAATAAAAAGGCAGATGGCCGGATTGAAACGTCAGGCAAGAAAAGCCGAACTTTATAAAAACCATCAAAAAAGAATAAAGACCTTAGACGTCCGCCTTGCCTTACATTATTACAATGATTTTACACAGCAGATCGAAGAAGCCGATGGTTTTCTCAAAGAACTCAAGGATACAGATATCGGCCATACGTCAACATTAAACAAATTGGACGCGGCCGTTGAAGAAATAAAAACAAACCTTACACAGAAAAACCAGGAAATATCTGAGCAAAAAAATTACAATTTTGAAATACAGCGAAGTATCGATAAAACGGAAAATGATCTGGACCATCTGAGAAAAGAGATTGAAAGACTTACGATAGAAATCAAAGAGCTTCAAAACACAAAGGAAGACCTGGAAATAAAAAATAAAAGAATTTTTTCTGACGTAACCCAGGGTGAAACACAAAACAGCGCGTTAAATGAAGAAATGGAAAAAGTTCAATCAAATTTTAACAAAGAACAATCTCTTCTTCAGCAGATAAAGGATCAATTCGCGGAATTAAATCAGGAACTCGATACCTGCAAGACAAATCTGATAGATCTCGTCACTCAGGAAGCACGAATTAAAAACATTTACCAAAATACCGCGAGCAATAAAGAGAATCTTAAAAACCGTCTTAGACAGGTAAACGAAGAAGAGAATAACGAGGAAATAAAAACAGCTGCAATGCTGAAAAAGGAAACTGTATCAACAGAACTGTTTGAATCATCCAAAAAAGAAGTCGTTGGCCTAAAAACCCGGATCGACACCATTCAAAAAGAACTGGGTGAAAAGAACAAGTCACTTTCTGAACAGGTTAAACTTGTTCAGACCTTAGATATTGAAAGAAACAAAGCCCGCTCTAAGTTTACGACCTTAAAAAAGATGGAAGATAATTTTGAGTGGTATAAAGATGGTGTAAAAGCGATCATGAAAAGGTCCGCTGATCCTGCAGATTCCAACAATCCAAACGCCGATAATGGCAATGGCGTTCTGGGATTGATGGCGGATATTATTGAACCAAAATCTTCTTATGAAACAGCTGTTGAAGCGGTTCTAGGCGAAACACTTCAATATATTATTGTAAAAGATCAGGAAGTAAGTATCGACTCGATCGGGTACCTTCAAACGAATAATGCCGGCCGCAGCGGGTTTGTTCCAATTTCATCCGTGAAACGAATCGAAAATCCAACATCCAATGAACCGGATCCGGCGAAACTGCTCTTAAATAACGTCTCTATAAAACCGGGTTTTGAAAACGTCGCCCATTCGCTCTTGGGGCATGTAACCGTTGCCGGTAATATTGAAGAAGCAAAAACCATATTCAACCAAAACGGTACACTTCAAACAATTGTAACCAAAGAGGGAGATATCATTTCCCATCAGGGGATCATGATCGGCGGCAGCAAGGGCAACTTGACCGGGATCCTGGCAAAAAAACAGGAAATCAAGGATCTGAAACAGGAAATAACGAATTTAGACCAAAAAATTATATCCGCCCGTAAAGATCAAGGCGATCTCGAATCTGAAGTCCGAACAATAGAGAACAACTTGCAAAAAATGATCGAACAGCTCAGTAAAGAAAAGCGGACTGAAACAGAGGCGGAAAAAGCACTTTACAAAGCTTCAGAAGACTTAAAACACGCCCGTCACCAACTGGGAGTTATAAAGCTGGAAAAAGAAAAGCTCATCGGTGAAGAAAGCGATATTGATGAAAAGATGTCTGAATATAATAAGGAGCTGGCAAAAATCGAAGGTGATGTAAAAACAAATCAGGACACAATAAATGATATCACAATAAAAACAGGCAATGCATCATCAAAGATGGAATATTATAATCAAAAAGTGGTCGATCTTAACCTGAAAAAAACATCTTTAAGCGCCCGGCTTGAAAACAGCAATGACACCTTACGGCGCGTCAAAGAAATTCAAAGCGATGGCATCAAACAACTTGAACAGGTCAGCAGGAATATTAACCAAAAAGAATATACAATAAAATCATCAACTCAAAAAATTATCGAGTACGAACAATCCCTTTCTTCAATGTATGAAAACTTGAAGCGCATTGAACAGTCGCTTGAAACAAACGAAGCGGATTATAGCGTAATGAATGAAAAGCTGAAGGATAACGATACCGTTATGTCCGATATTCAAGACAAAAAGGGAAAAGTTCTGGAAAAATTTCGCCTGCTTGAACTCGACCAGTCCCAACGGAAAATTCAGCGCGAAAATGTTGAAACTCGCATTAAAGATCGATACCAAAACTCCCTTTTAGAACTTAAAGCCGAAGTTGTAAAAATAACCGAGAACCTCGAACTTTCCGTGGATGAAATGGAAAATGAACTGGAAAATTGCAGGAAAAAAATCGCGAATGTTGATGATATTAACCTCGGCGCAATCAATGAATATGAACAGCTTAGAGAGCGGTATGATTTTCTGATCGAACAGCGGGATGATCTTCAAAAAGCCATCGAAGATCTCCACAAGGTAATCAAAAAAATAAACACGATTACTCAGACAAGATTTATGGATACATTCAATGCAGTAAATGAAAAGATTAACGAAGTGTTCCCTAAGCTTTTTGAAGGCGGTACTGCGAAGCTTGTGCTCACAGAACCGGACAATCCGCTTGAAACAGGTGTTGAGTTCATGATTCATCCTCCCGGTAAAAAGTTAACGAGGATGAGCCTTCTTTCAGGAGGTGAAAAAGCGCTTTCTGCTATCGCTTTGATATTCTCAATTTTTCTCATTAAACCGACATCCTTCTGTCTGCTGGACGAAATTGACGCGCCCCTTGATGACGTCAATATTTATCGTTTTAATAATCTTCTAAAAATTATTGGTGAAAAATCTCAAATCATCATGATAACACACAACAAGAAAAGCATGGAGTTTGCTGACACACTATTTGGTATCACCATGGAGCAAAAGGGAATTTCTAAAATTGTTTCTGTTGATTTGAAAAAACCAGAAGAGCCTGACAGCCAAAATAAAGTAAATGCAAATCTTAATTAGTTCCATCCACAAATGGCGCTTTCCGCAATCTTCCGCCTACGCCGACTTTATGGCGAGACAAACGTCAGCCCGCTTGAGTCGAATAAATCTTCGGAGCTGCTTATGCGATTTACGTTAGCACATCTCGGTGCAATTTCTTGATTTCCTTAACCCCGCTTTAGCGGGACAAAAAACTGTTCATTTCTGAATTGGAAACATTTTTCTTTTCAGGCACCTTGACTGAATGGCTGTGCACTAATCCGCTTGTTATAAAAGAAGGGTTTAAATATTTTGGAATATAAATCAAATAAAAATCTATCAATGCCAACGGGTCAGTTCGGTCAATTAAAAGATAGACTGTCAAAAACGCGTCAATCATTATCAAATGGCCTCAGTAAAATTTTTTTGCGGTATAAAAGCATTAATGAAGATGCGCTTGAATCGCTGGAAGAACTCCTGGTTACTTCAGATATTGGTATCCAAACCACCCTTGATCTCATTGAACGCATTGGTAAAAAGTATTCCGATATTTCCGAAGAAGACCAGTTGAAAAATATTCTAAGAGACGAAATTATTTCATTTTTAAGCGTCTGCTCTGACAATTCTGAAACAAGCATCTCAAAACCGCATGTCATAATGGTTGTGGGTGTAAACGGGGTTGGAAAAACAACAACTATCGGAAAGCTGGCGGCAAAATTCAACGCCACAGGTCTAAAAGTACTTATCGCTGCTTCTGACACGTTTCGGGCAGCAGCAACAGAACAGCTCTCAATTTGGTCAAAGAGAGCCGGAGCTGAAATCGTAAAGCATAAAGAAAACTCAGATCCCGCTGCCGTCGCATACGATAGTATTGAAGCAGCATTAGCAAGAGACATGGATATTGTTTTAATTGACACAGCAGGGAGACTTCATACAAATACAAACCTCATGGAAGAACTCAAAAAAATTAAACGTTCTATTTCAAAAAAATTAGCAGGCGCGCCTCATGAGATTCTTTTGATTCTTGACGCGACTACGGGTCAAAACGCATTGCCCCAGACGGAAATGTTCAATGAAGCGCTCGGCGTTACCGGTATCGCTCTTACAAAACTCGATGGAACCGCAAAAGGCGGAATGGTGATAAGCATATGCGGTAATTTTAAAATACCGCTTAAATACATTGGTATTGGCGAAAAAATCGAAGACCTGCAGCCTTTTGATCCTGAAAAATTTGCAAACGCAATCCTCTAGAAACTGTATTTTATCTCTTTGTTTTATACTTAATACCTAAATTTTGCACGAATCGAAGGTTTTCATATGCAAGACATCTAAGGGTTCGCATATGGAAGTCTCCTATTCGCCCATCGGGTGAAAATTGATGAGAAAATAGAACAATGTTCCTTTTACAATATGGGTATAATACTTTAATTTTAAAATATTACTGGAACTATTATTATAACTCGTCGAAAAAGATTCTCATCAATTTTCATGCAAGATTCAGGTAATAAATATTTCCTGTTTAGTTTAACCCCTTTTTTTATCCCTTGAAAATGGTATAGTTAGTGATATCATCGATACCGACATCAGCAAAGATGCGATTATAGCCCTTTTTTAATAGATGTTTTCGAATTTTATTGACATGAAATTCTGCCTGCTATATTACCATAGGCAATTCTACGATCTGTAACATTATAAAAATTAAAACTTGGGGGGAAACAAAAATGACAAAAGCAGAATTAGTAGAGAAGATGGCAAAGGACGCAAAGATTACCAAAACCGCGGCCGCAAAAGCTCTGGATTCTTTCGTTGACGGTGTAACCAAATCCTTAAAAAAGAAAGATGGTAAGGTTACATTGGTGGGATTCGGAACTTTTTCAAAAGTTAAAAGAAAAGCCAGGAAGGGCCGCAATCCTCAAACTGGCGCTGAAATTAAAATCAAGGCGTCAAACGCTGTCAAATTTAAAGCAGGCAAAAAGCTTAAAAGCGCTGTTTAATCAAAAAAGCCAGGGCGGGATGTCTAACTTTATTCTTTGCGACATCTCCCCTGGCTTTTTATTTCAATATGTAATTTCAAACCTTTTAAATTCATCCACATAATCTTCCCACTGAATATCAATATTTCGAACCAGTGCGTTTGAAGGACCTTGCCTGCACCATTCTATGATAGAATTGACGCTTTCCTCATCACCCTCAAACACAGCTTCAACACTTCCATCGGCCTTGTTTCTTACCCACCCCGTAACGCCAAACCCTTCAGCAGTATGCCTTGTTTCCATTCTATAACAGACAGCCTGAACCCTGCCGCTTATTTTTACGCGAGCTCTTACATTTTTTTTCATAACCAACCTCAACCGTTAACTGTCATGAAAGAATTTTTTCATCAGCTCAAAATATTTTTCTTCAGAGATTATTTCTACGCCTTCTTGTTTTGCTTTTTTAACTTTTTCAGCGCCAGGATTATCTCCGCAGATAAGATATTCGGTTTTACCGCTTACACTGCTTTGAACAATCGCGCCAAATTTTCTCGCCTCTTCTTGAAGGCTTCCCCTGTCTCCGCGTTCCATCTTGCCGGTGAAAACAACCTTTTTGCCCCTGATCGGATTATCAATAGATTCAAGGTGATTTGCTGGTTCGGTTCTTTCAGGGCTAAATCCCAATACCAGCATACGCCGGATCAAATCTTTTTCTCTTTTAATTCCTTCTTC
>JAFDFT010000299.1 GCA_019309685.1 Deltaproteobacteria bacterium | reverse complement strand
TTCCCTTACCACCGTGATTTCCATCTTCAATGTATTTTTTTGCATTATCCCATGCTGCGCCACCCGTTGTCATTGAAATCGCAACAAATACACCGGTGACAATACTTCCAATGAGAAGACCGCCAAGCGCAATCGGGCCAAGAAAAATACCCACCAGAATTGGAACAATCACAGGAAGAAGCGCCGGAACGATCATCTTTTTAAGCGCAAATTTTGTTACAATATCTACACATGCGCCATAATCAGGTTTGGCTTTTCCTTTCATAATTCCTTTTATTTCACGGAATTGGCGCCTTACTTCCTCAACCACTGCGCCACCGGCTTCACCAACAGCCTTCATGGCTATGGACGCGAACAGATAAGGAAGAAGTCCGCCGATAAAAAGACCAATGATTACGTTAACATCACTCAGGTTAAAGATCATTTCTTCACCGCCCTGCATTACAAACTCTTGCGTATAAGCGGCAAAAAGAACAAGCGCTGCAAGAGCAGCTGATCCTATCGCGTAACCCTTGGTAACAGCCTTTGTGGTATTCCCAACAGCATCCAGCGGATCGGTTACAGCACGTACACTGGCATCCATCTTGGCCATTTCAGCGATCCCGCCCGCATTATCAGTAATGGGTCCATAAGCATCAATGGCAATTACCATACCTGTCATGGAAAGCATGGACATGGCTGCCATGGCAATACCATAAAGTCCGGCAAAATCATACGCGAGCCAAATACTAATACATATGGCAAGTATAGGAAGTGCTGTAGATTGCATGCTGACTGCAAGACCTGCGATGATGTTGGTCCCATGTCCGGTTGTGGATGCTTCAGCAATATCTTTTACAGGTTTACGAATGCCTGTATAATATTCAGTTATGATAACAATAACAACCGTAAGAACCAGGCCGATGAGAGTTGAAAAATAAATAGCATTCGCGGAAAATTCCCCAACTCCATCTGGCAGTAGATACATTATGGCGAAATAAAATGCTATGGCCGCCATAATGGCTGCACCGAACATCCCTTTATAAAGGGCGCCCATAATGTATTCTTTCTTCCCAAGCCTGACAAAGAAGACAGCGATCATTGACGTGATAATAGATATCGCTCCAAGGGCGAGTGGAAATACCATTGCGATTGCCATATCAGGAAATAACAAATTCCCAAGCAACATGGCGGCAACAGCGGTTATGGCATATGTCTCAAAAAGATCAGCAGCCATACCCGCGCAATCTCCAACATTATCCCCAACATTGTCAGCAATAACCGCCGGATTTCTAGGATCATCTTCAGGAATTCCAGCTTCAAGCTTACCCACAAGGTCCGCACCAACATCAGCACCTTTGGTAAAAATACCGCCCCCGAGCCGGGCAAAAATTGATATAAGGCTTCCACCAAAACCCAATGCGACCAGATCAATAACAGCCTGTCTGGGTTCGAAACCCATATGTATTAAAATAGTATAAAAACCTGCTACCGAAGTAAGCGCAAGACCCGCGACAATCATCCCTGTAACCGCGCCGCCTTTGAAAGCAAGATTCAAACCTGCCGAAAGACCTTTTTTTGCGGCTTCCGCAGTTCTAACATTGGCAATAACAGATACCCTCATTCCGATATAACCGGCTATAAAAGAGGCAATTGCGCCAATTAAAAATCCGATTGCGGTTGTTTTACCTAAAAAGATTGCAATAATAATAGCAATAATTATACCGGCAATCCCCATACTTTTAAGCTGACGATTAAGATAAGCAATCGCTCCTTCTTTGATCGCTCCGGCTATCTCTGTCATTTTTTTATTACCCGCAGGCGCTTTTTTCACAATCGCTGCAAGAATAATGGAAAAAATGACGCCAACAACTCCAACCAGCGTACAAATAAACGGTAAATAATCCATTCTTTCCTCCATTTAAGTTGAATTAGAATTAATGATTTTTTTATTGTTGAAAATGTTCATCGCGTCCCGAATGCCTTTACATAAAATGGCGTTAACGCCATCCCGTGCCCAGGCAAGTATTTCGTCAATAACCGCTTTTTCATCATGACTGAATCTGCCAAGAACATGCTCTGTAACATTTTCATTCACTTCGCGGCTACCATAACCGCGTCCGATGCCTACGCGCAAACGCTTAAAATCGCCTCCACTAAAGGCATGGATTAAGGATTTTACACCTTTATGTCCTCCATCCCCTCCTTTCTCTTTAATTTTTAATCTGCCAAAAACAAGATCAATATCATCATGAATGATCAATATGTTATCAGTTAAAATCCGAAAATAGCACGCCAGTTTTCGAACCGGCATTCCGCTCAAATTCATATAACTCTGCGGCTTCGCGAGTATCGTTTCTACACCTTCAATAAATCCCCGTCCGAATTGTATATCAAACTTTTTTTTGTCGACTGATATTGAATAAAACCTGGCAATTTCGTCAATCACCATAAATCCAATATTATGACGGGTTTTCTTATATTTGTCACCAGGATTCCCAAGACCGACGACCAGGTGTACTTTTTCCCGCTGCATATGGCCCTCGCTTTAAGAATCCTTTAATTCAATAAGTTCATTTATACTATTTAAAAATGATGGCTACTTGTCTTCCTCTGATTCAGAAGTTTCTGTGTCTGAAGCTGCTTCAGCACCTTCTTCCCCTTCCCCTTCAATTTCATCTCCGAGTTCTTCTTCCTCTACCTCGGGCTCTTCTTCAACCTTTGGACTTACTATCGTTAAAACCGTAAAATTTACGTCGGCCTGAATTTCAACATCTCCCATTAACGGTATTTCGTCAACATGAACAGAATCTCCAACATCCATATCAGTAATATCAATTTCAAAAGCATCTGGGATCTCACCAGGCAGGCATAGCACTTCAAGCTCTCGGCGAATAATATTTAGGACGCCGCCGAGTTCCACACCTTTTGACTTGCCAACTGCCACTACTGGAACATTCACCCTGATCTTTCTATCCATTGAGATTTCATAAAAATCAATGTGCAATATTTCACGGGAAACTGGGCTGGTCTGTAATTCCTTAACCATCGCATACCTTTTCTCTTTTGCCTTGTCACCGATCACAATTTCAACAAAGAGTTGGCCTTTCGAACTGTCCTTAATTATGTTTCCCAGCTCGCTTGTAGAAACAGATAACATTACGGCATCTTTTCCCGGGCCATACAGTATAGCTGGGACTCTTCCATCTCTGCGCAGGGCCTTTGCCGGGCCATTCCCCACAGATTGTCTTATATCAGCATTAAGTTCAATGAATTCCAATTATATTTCCTCCATAAATATACTATTATACAAAAAGTGAAGTGACTGAATCTCCCACATGGCTCCGAACAATCGCTTCCCCAACAAGATCGGAAATTGAGAGGATCTTTATTTTGTCACAGTTTAATGAGTTGCTGTTCAAGGGAATTGTATCCGTAGCAACAAGTGTTTTTAACAGTGAGTCATTAATACGCTCAATTGCCGGCCCTGATAGGACGGGGTGAACACAGCATGCATGAACCTCTTTAGCGCCGTTTCTCATAATGGCTTCAGCTGCCTGTACCAGTGTCCCAGCCGTATCAACCATATCATCAAATATCACAGCAGTCTTTCTCTTGACATCTCCGACAACGGCCATCGCCTTCGCCACATTCGGAGCATCACGGCGCTTATCAATGACTGCAAGATCAGCATGAAGGCGCTTTGCAAAAGCTCTAGCTCTTTCAGCGCCACCTGCATCTGGAGAAACAATGACCAGGTTATTTTTAAAATTGCTTTTTATATAGTCCAGTATCACCGGTGCGGCAAACAAATTGTCTACAGGAATACTAAAAAAACCCTGTATCTGCCCGGCATGTAAATCCATTGTGATCACCCGATCAGTCCCAGCCGTAATCAAGAGGTCTGCAACAAGTCTCGCACTAATAGGAACACGCGGTGCTACTTTCTTGTCCTGTCTGGCATATCCATAATAAGGGATAACGGCTGTTATGCGGCTTGCAGAAGAACGGCTAAAAGCATCTATCATGAGAAGCAATTCAACGAGATTATCATTTACCGGACAACATGTTGATTGAATAACAAAAATATCCTTTGATCTTACATTCTCACTGATTTCAATTTGAATCTCCCCATCACTAAATGTCGTCACCGTTGCACCGCCAAGCGGCACTTTTAGATAGTCGCATATTTTCAGGGCAAGAGCCGTATTCGAGTTTCCTGAAAAGATTGAAAAATCATTCATTTATTCATCCATTTTTCTAGATCAAAATAATTATCTAATGCGTA
>JAFDFT010000298.1 GCA_019309685.1 Deltaproteobacteria bacterium | reverse complement strand
TTCAAAAAGCGAGTTCTTATCAATTCAATGATCTCTTCGTTCGGATCAAACGCAGTTCTCATTGCTAAAATTCAACCAGCTGTAAATCAGTGTTTCAGCCGATTATCATTTATCAGTTGACAGGATTCAAAAAATAAGTTTGCATGCTAAATAGACGCACACATAATAAATTTTTTACTCAATCAGCCAAAATTTGCTTGAAACATATTTTCGAAACCGTTGAAGGTATAAATTGTGAGTCCACTGAAAAAAGTCCAAAAACCTGTTATTGCGGGCGAAGCGTGGCAATCTCCTTGTGTTAACACCTTGGAATCATGAGATTGCCGCGTCACTTCGTTCCTTGCAATGACACGAAAGGGGCTTTTCGGAGAGGACTCAATTGCCAAACCAACCGATTGAAATCTGATACGAGAGACCTATGAATGTTAACGAGTGTATCTTCTTCCAGTTATCGACCTGCAGCCGGACGGGTACTCACTTTTGGGACAAGAAAGTAGAACGCTACGGCCTTACCGGCGTTCAGGCCCTGGTCGTCAACTTTCTGGGGGAGGAAGACGGTATTAATTTTCAACTGTTGGCTGAGCGTCTGCGTCTTACCAATCCAACCCTGACCGGAATCGTGGATCGTTTGGAAATTGCCGGTATGGTGGAAAGAATCCCCAATCCATCGGATCGTCGGTCCATTCTGATCAATTTGACCGAGAAAGGTGCTTCAATATCCGCTGAACTGAACGCGCAAATGCTGACTGCCAATCAGGAATTTCTGGCATCCCTCAGTAATGAAGAGGAAGCTATGTTGCGGGGGATTTTGCAGCGGCTGATCAGCTGAAAACGGCGGTGAAGCAATTTTTTTTATTTAGCATGCTAAATTTATAGTTAAAACTAATAAACATACGAAGAAACAAAAATGATTTGGGCAGAAGAGAGATCTGTGGAAAAAGCCAGGATAAGATCACTGTTCAAAGGAGTCTTTTTGTTCTGGAAGATTCGCTGAACAAAATCGGACCGGTTATGGTTCGTTTCATCTTCACACGCCAAAAACATATGGGTCCAATAAAGAGAAGCTGGCAACGGCTGAGGCACAATTAATAAATAGAACACTGTAAGGGAGAATAGCGATGGCAATTGACATCATAGGTATTTCAGGCAGCCCGGTGAGGAACAGCAATACCGATCGACTGGTGCAGGCCGTGTTGGAGGCATCGGGGTTGGAAACGGAATTTGTAAAATTGAGCAACATTAGCGTAGCCCCTTGCCGGGCTTGTAAACGTTGTGTCGAGGACAATGTCTGCAAAGTGAAGGATGATTTTCCAGCTTTGGCAGAAAAAGTGAAAAGCGCGCGAGCCATGGTCATCGGCAGCTACTGTCCCTACAGCTCTCTGGATGGCTTCACCAAAGCGTTTATGGAGCGGCTGTGGTCCATGCGACATCAAACCAATCTGAATCGGGGTAAATTGATTGTCACCGCTGTCACCGGTCTGATGCCCCAGATCATTGAGCAGGTCAGTCAAATGCTGGCCATGGAAATCATGATAGAGCGAATGGAGCTGGTTGGCCAGTTACATGTTAGCGGCAATGTCCCATGCCTGACCTGCGGCAAGGGTGATGTTTGTGAGATGAGCGGCGCAAGTGTGCTTTTTGGCCCCGATGCCAAAATATCGGCCGAACTATGTGTCGCAGTTGAAGACCAGAAAGAAGTCTGGGATAAAGCCCTGCAACTGGGACAGACCATTGGCAAACGACTCAGGAGTGGCAGGCAAGTGAGCGTGAATTGATTGTAACAGAAAGTGAAGTGTGGAGAAGGCAACCTTCGGGGAACACCACCCAAAGCAATAATTAACCGACAAACCGCAGGAGGTTTTATGTCAGGTCCAAAGCCCGAGTGGCTGAAAAAGCATTTTCCATGGGAGCAGAAATCGCTCCTGGTAAACGGCAGATCCATGGCCTATATCGACGAAGGGGATCCCAGTGGCCCACCGGTTTTACTCCTTTCGGGAAATCCCACCTGGGGATTTCTATATCGTTTCATGATTCCGACCATCATCGAGGCGGGCTATCGGGCCATCGCTCCCGATTGGATCGGCGCCGGTTATTCGGACAAACCCCGGATCGACGCCTCCTTAACTCTGGCTCACCACACAGCCGATCTGGTATCCCTCATGGATCAGCTGGAACTGCGCAATTTCGTGATAGTTGGGCAGGACTGGGGAGGACCCCAGGGCATGGGAGCCGCCTTACAGCGCATCGAACGGATGGCGGCCGGCGTTTTCATGAACACCTGGTTTTATACCGATTACGTGGGTCAATTTCATTCCACGCCATTCCCCTGGACCAGCTGGCTTTCACCCCTGGTCGGTCAGTATTTTCATAAACGGATAAAAACGCTTTCCCACGGCGGGCCATCGGTTACCACTCAGCGGGGGATGACCGAAGATGAAGCCCGTGCTTATCATCATATTTTTGACGAGACCGATTCCGACCACGTGGTGTTGACCTGGCCGAGAACCATCCCTCTGCAGAAGGGGGACCGGGGGTGGGATACCATGCAGGCCATTCAGGATCGACTCCCGGAACTGAAGGATATTCCAATCCTGCTGTTGTGGGGACCGGAAGACGAGGTCTTTCCCATTGAATACGCCCATCACATGAAGAAACTGCTGCCCCATGCCGAAGGTCCCATCGAATTCGACAAGGGCAGGCACTTTATCCAGGACGATCGGGGGGCTGATATGGCGCCGGTTATTGTAGAATTCTTGAACCGTAAATTGGGAGGGGACCAATGAAATTTATCAAACCGAATGAGGAGGAGTTGAGTTATTTACGCCCTGATCCGCTGTTATGGGAGCAGGAACTGGATCATTGGCCGCAGGCGGCCGAAGAGCTGGAAAAAAACCTGGGATTCAGAGCCGGAAAAGCCTACTGGCGATCTCAACACGATTATTTATACGCCGTCGAACTGGCGGATCTTGGCCGGGGCCGGCCTTCCCGCGCTATGATATACGGTCATTGGGATCGATTTGAACCGCGGCCGCCGGAACATGAGATCACGTCGGATCTGCTGGATTTCTCTTTGTGGATCTCCGATATCGTCAGCGGTCTGGATGTGAAAATTGTGGACAAGTTAACCCATCTGCCGCGTGCCAAGGAACAACTGCAGTTTCCGGAAGGGGATGTCAAACGGACACCCGACGAACGGTTTAAAAATCTTCCCGATTTCCCCTATGATCCCCAATATGTGGATTTAGAGAATCTGCGCATGGCCTATGTCGAGCATGGAACCGGGGATCCCATACTGCTGCTGCACGGTGAACCCACCTGGGGGTATCTGTACCGCCGGATGATTCCCCCTCTGGCCGGGAAAGGCAGAACCATTACGCCTGATCTGATCGGGTTCGGTCGGTCGGACAAACCGGTGCCGGACAATGCGTACAGCTACAAAGCACATGTGCGCTGGTTGCGGCAGTTTGTCGTGTCATTGGATCTGAACCGGATTACGCTCATCTGCCAGGACTGGGGCGGCCTGATCGGCCTGAGGCTGCTGGCGGAGATACCCGATCGATTTCAGCGGCTGGTGGCCATGAATACCGCTATTCCCGATGGATCGCCCATCAGCGAAGGTTTCAACAGGTGGCGGAATTTTTCCCAACAACCAACTGAATTAAACCTCTCGGGATTGATGAACCAGGCCACGCAACGGGATCTCACCCAGGAGGAGCTCGATGCCTACGGAGCGCCATTTCCGTCCAGGGAATACCAAACAGGAGCCTTGGTATTCCCGAGATTGGTGCCGATTCGCCGGGACCATCCAGGTGCCTATGACAACCGTCAGGCGATTGAAGTGCTCAAAACTCTGGATTTACCTGTCTTTTTGCCCTTTGGAGAAGCGGACAGGGTGCTGGGCGAACAGGAACCTGTATTGAGATCCTTATTCAAAAATGTGGCCCCAAAATTAATTATTAAAAACGCCGGGCATTTTATCCAGGACGATGCCGGTGAGGAGGTCGCCGAACATATCCTGAAGTGGATGGCGGAAAATTAAGAATTGGGGTCAGGTCTTGTATTTTGCACCGGTTTATTCTGTGCGCAAAACCTGACCCCTCCCCCACAGTTACAATCCTTGATGTCGCTGAAAGAGATCTGGAGGAAGGATTTCGGTTGAAATCGATCCACTGATATGTCCGAAATGTTACGGCCAGATGAAAGTGATCAGTGTTATCGAGGATGAGGAGGTTATAAAAAAGATTCTTAAACACCTCGGCTTATGGGATCGGAAAGCACGTCCGCCTCCGAAACAAAAGTCCCATGAATATAGTATCGATTATTCAGAGTCCCAGCTTCCAGCGTCTGATAAATAAGCTTTATTTCGACCCCGAGTATCAATAAATATGATGCAAAGGCCTTTTAACGCATATTAGATAAGTAGGGGTAAAATTGCATATATCTTGCCTTAATGCGCACCTTGAACCTATCGTAATTTATAGCATATAAGATCAGGTAATGATAACTTTTTGAGAATTTGGAATGATTTGGTGTATA
>JAFDFT010000297.1 GCA_019309685.1 Deltaproteobacteria bacterium | reverse complement strand
TAATTTCTTAGTGTTATGCCTTCTAAAGGCTTATATAACACGGCAGTCCGTTTAATGCCGGGGATTTTAAATGTGTCAACAATATCTACAGTTGGGATATCCATTATAGAAAGTTTTTTGGCATTGTTTGAAAAACGACGGGCGTATGGCACGATACGCGCTGATGAGATGAGGCGGTTTATGCGAAATAATTTTAATATTGAACCATCTTCAAGGTGCAGTACTTTTTCGCCAAATCGGTCTTTTGATAATATCTCTGCGTTATTACGCAATGACGTATACTTATTAAGGGAGTAATATTTCATTTTATGGAATTTTCTCTGGTCTATTTTAAAGCGTTTAGGTCCTAGATATTATTTTATCATTACCAAAACATTACTATTTACTAATGTTTAAGAAAAGCATTTATTTCAAAGTATATATCTGATAAAAATAAACTACTTAGATTTAAAAAAGTCAAGTTGTTAAAATATGATACCCTTTGCAGACAGTAAATATCTTCGATCATCCGATTATGACATAAAAGTTCCGTTTCGGTCTATTCTCGAATCCGGTGCTGAATCGGTAGAGCTGGTTTGTACCCACATTGCAAGGATATTGCCCGGGAAACGTCTGGTCTGCTTTGGAGATTTAGATGGACAGCAGGTAGTAGCCAAATTCTTTCTGGATTCAGGGGGGGCGAAGCGCCATAGTGCTCGGGAACTAAGAGGAGTAAAGGCCTTCAAAACAGCAAAAATAAAGACGCCTGAACTGCTATTTAAAGGCAGACAGGGGCCGGAAAATCTTCCTGTTTTATGTTTTAGAAGAATTGTACCTTCGGAGGATTTGTTTGAAGCATGGGAAAGGCAGACGGAAGATGAGCAGAGGATACGGCTTTTAAGCCGAGCTGTAGCTGTTGTTGCAGATCAGCATAAAGCAGGGTTAAAGCAAAATGATTTGCACAGGGAAAATTTTCTTTTATCCGGAGAAGATATCTATTCAATTGACGGGGATGCAGTGGATGTGCGCAAAATGGGAAAGCCGTTATTGAAAAAAGGAAGCCTCAAAAACCTTGCGTTGTTTTTTACTCATTTATACCCACATCGCGAACAACTTATTAAAGACATATTTAAGGTTTATGCTGAAAAAAGAGGTTGGGAACTAACGGATAGACTGTACAATCAATTAATAGAAGAGATCCGGCGAAAAAAGAATCAAAGAAAAAACGAATACCTTAAAAAAACATATCGCGAATGCACTGAGTTTGTATGTCATAAAAAATGGAGCCGGTTTATGGTGTGCAGTCGTGACAATTATTCGCAAAATATGTCAAAGCTGCTCAATGATCCGGATCCGTATATGGGTTCAGGAGAATTACTTAAAGCGGGAAACACCGCGACCCTTGCTTTAGTCACAGTTGACGGGCGGGATGTGGTTATTAAACGGTACAATATAAAAAATTTTCTCCATGGGTTTCGGCGATTTTTTCGCCCGAGCAGAGCATGGGTCTCATGGCGCAATGCTCATCTGTTGACGTATATGAATATTCCCACACCAAAACCCATAGCATTCATGGAAAGACGATGGGGACCCTTTAGGAAAAGCGCCTATTTTATAACTGAATATGCTCAAGGGCTACCATTAAATCATGTGTTCGGCAGACAGAGTACCCATACGCTTGACATTGACGCAATTGTGGAAAAGGTCGGTGTAATAATACAATCGCTTGTTGACCAGATGATTGGTCATGGCGACACTAAGGCATCAAATTTTATTGTATCAGAAGATGATATTAAAATTGTAGACCTTGATGTAATGAAGGAATATACATGTAAATGGAAATTTCGCCGGTCATTTAAACGGGATAGCGAACGGTTTTTGAAAAACTGGGCGGGTGTTTCAGAAATTGAACAAAAATTTCGACAGCTGCTATTAAGGATAAACAGGTAGTCTGACTTTATAATGAAGATATGCTGTTACACAGATACGTTCTTCCCCATTGTTGGCGGTGCGGAGATGGTGCTTCACAACCTTTCAAACCAACTGAGTCATTTTGGTGATGAGGTGCATATCTTCGCTCCCCGGTTTAAGGGGGTAAGCCCCGAAGTTGAATCTTCCTATCACGTGCACCGTTATCCGAACCCATTTTCAAAGCGCTATTTGGTCAGAAAAGTTTTACTCCCTTTAGCATGGCTTCACTTGCGGCATCATTTTGATATTTTGCACTGTCATTCAGGGTATCCGCCCGGTTATGTCGGTATTACCTTCAAAAAATGGTTTAAGGTGCCGGTATTGGTGCGGCCGCATGGATCAGATATTGTACCAGGGGATCGAATCCGCCGCTATCCGAAGCTAACCGAGCGATTGAAATTCGCGTTGAGGTCGGCGGACGCTGTTGTCGCACAAGGGCAATACCTTAAAGAATTGATTCTTACGCTAGGCGTGGATAGCTCAAAAGTGCATATTATTCATAATGGCGTTAATTTAAATGATTTTGCTGGCAAGGAACCATTTTCTCATCCGCGGCCTTATATCCTTGCGCTGGGGAATCTTATATTTAGAAAAGGATTTGATATTTTACTTCACGCGTACTCGAGTGTTGCCGAACCAAAACCGGATTTGCTTATCGCAGGACCTGGGCGCGAAGAAAAAATGTTAAAAGCATTGGCCAAAGAAATGGGAATCGAACATCAGGTTAAATTCATTGGGTTTATTGACGGGCAGAAGAAAATAAATCTTTTTCGATCCGCGGAATTTTTTATCTGCCCTTCAAGAAAAGAGCCGTTTGCAAATGTGCTTATTGAAGCCATGTCCGCGGGCTTACCCGTTATCGCCTCTTCAATAGACGGCAACAAGGAGCTTATCATCCATGAGAAAAACGGCCTTCTTTTTCCTTCAGAAAATAGTGAGGCATTAAAAGACGCCATGCAGCGGTTAATTTCCGAGGATGGACTGGCTGATCGTATGCGTTCTGTGCTTCCCGGTTTTGCAAAAGATTTTGACTGGCCAATTGTCGCGAGAAAGTATCGCGAGCTATATGCTGCTTTAGTAGGTGCTTCATCAAGAAATTTAAGTTAAAGATACGTTCATTTTAGGTAATTTAGAATGAGGATGTTCGTCTATTCAATTTTAAAAAATAGGACATGAAGGTTTCCAATTCAGAAATGAGCAATTTTTTGCTAGATCAAGGCAATCAAGGAATCGTGCGGAGGCGTACTCAGTTGTACGTCGCACAAGTAATTCCGAAGATTTATCCGCCTTTGGCGGGTTGACGCAGCTTGTCTCGCCGTAGCCTTGGCGTTGGCGGAAGATTGCGAAAAAGAACCATTTGTGAATGGAAACTACACGAAAGGGAAAAATATGTTCGAAAAAATATCTGAGTTTTCTGACAGTAAAAAAGGATTGTATTTTGTTCTTCTTGTTTCGTTGCTGACAAAGATTTTAACCCTCATTATTATGCATGATATGGCAATTAATCGAGACGGGACGCAGTATATTGCTGCTGCTCAACAGTTCGCTCAGGGAAATTTCATGCAAGGGGTTGCCTTTCACAGCATGCCCTTTTATTCATTGGTCATAACGATTGTCAATTTCGTCTTTAAAAACTGGCTGCTGTCTGCCAGACTTATTTCCATAGGGTCTTTGGTTCTAGCAATAATCCCTTTGTATTTTATAACCCAAGATCTATTTAACAGAAAGGCTGCGTTTTGGGCGTGCCTTGCGTTTTTCCTTGCGCCCGAAATAAATCAAATGGCCATGGAAGTCCTCAGAGATCCAGTCTTTATCTTTTGTTTATTATGGTCTGTCTATTTCGCACAACGGGCTATACAAAAAAAAGAGCTGCTGCTTTTCTTTCTTGCGGCCTTTTTCTCATGGGCGCCCCTTTTATTTAGAATTGAAGGTGTTGTTTTTGCTCCCTTTTATTTTTTGTTTCTTGGCTCTCTTTTTTGTATTTTAATATTCACATCACAGGAATGCATGTCGTATCTAAAAGGGTTGATCATCTGGGTTGCTTTTTCTTTATTCATTGTTGCCGTTTTTTGGATAGTCATCGGGCCCGAATTCACTTCATTTAACAAACTAGGTAATGTTACAGAGGAAATACACAAAATTACCGGATCTCGTGTTGGCGAAAGTTATAGTAAGATTTACTCGCAATTAGAAAAGCTAGAAGATCTGGCCCAGTATCCTTCAGGGAATCAAAATTTTGCTGAGGTGGCAAGACATTTTATGCCGCTTATTTATATGATCGGTTTTTTAGAGGTTCTGATAAAAAATATTTTCGTGTTCTTTTTAATCCCATTAATATGGGGA
>JAFDFT010000296.1 GCA_019309685.1 Deltaproteobacteria bacterium | reverse complement strand
TTTTCAAGAAACCGATTCTTTTCCAGCTGCCGACCAGCTTTCTTAATTTCTTCTTCAATATTTAATTGACCCAAAGACTCATTAGAAGTTTGCGTGTCAGAAGATGTTTTGTCCGGTGATTCCGGGGTTTCGAATGCTGCCAATTCTCCTTCCGACCCGGCAACAAGGCGAGCCATAAAGATATCATTTTCATTTTTTAAATGCTTGATCTTCAACTCGTAGTCACTTAAAACCTCTTTGAGCTCCATATTCTCTTTTCTTAATCCGCTGCCGGTAAATAAAAGGTAGATAATGACAATAACAGTGACAATAAATACAAGTGTCGTTAGTACCATCAATCCCAGAAACCTTCTTATTGATATGGCTTCGCCATGAGACCCAACAAGCATCAGCGTCCTGTGCTTCTCTTTTTTTGAAGGTTTCATAAATGCTAATATGTTTGATATTTTATCAAGAAACATCATTGATCACCATCACTTTCCTTCGCACCTTAACTTGATAATAAATATACTTCTTTTTTCGGATGATTAAATTTTTTCCTTGCAAAAAAATAACACGCTTACGCTTTTACCATAAAATACAATTAAAGTTCAACGATGACTTCGTAAAAAGTTCAAGTTTCTCGCTTATAGCGGGATTTACGCTTCGCTCCAACAAACGTCGCAAATCTCGAGGATAAAACTTTGAAATCCTGACAGGCTCTTATTTGAACAGCGAATGTCGAATGCTGAATATAAAACACCGAATCACGAAGTTTATTTCATTTTCCCAGTTGTGTTATGCATTGCCTTCGATATTCAATATTCGGCGTTCATTATTCGATATTTTTCAATCAAGGTCGTTGTAATCGATAAACAATATTTCGTAACACTTATTGATTTATAGGTTTTAAGCATTTCGCTCGAATCTTTCTTTGTCTAAGATCCCGGACTTTGAGCGGGGAATCCTCGGTTCTTTGAATCCTATTAGGATCATCAACTCTTTCAGAGATGATCTCATTTTCAAATTCGGACATTAATGGTATCCCCTCTCTTCGCCATGAAATATTTTTGAGCACTGCCTTTATTTACCGCAATTTCAAGAGTACCGCGGCTCCCGACAATAGCAAGAGGTTCCTGGTCTTTACTATTTTCATAGTTATCTGAAAGCCCGGCAATCTTCTTTCTCCCTACTCTGATGTCAACAGGCTTATCATTGCTGCTGCGGCAAATATTCTCCAGATGTTTACCACCTATATTTGTAATTAAATTGCCAAACCGGTCTATTGAAATAATCTGTCCAGTTATTCCATTTCCGGACTGTGTCGGTTTTATTAGGTTTAGACGCACAACGTGATTATCTTCTATCACATCACCTAAATTGTTTATGTGAACGCCCATAGACATATGCGCGCCAACCGGTGCAAAAATATCCCTGCCATGAAATGTCTGACTGACGGACTTTAAAAAATAACGGTTGTTTTTAACATGCACAATCGAATCAATACCCATATCATCAAGCAAAAGGCTTAATACACCATTATCGGGCGCGAGGAAAAAATGCCCCGATTTCTCAAGAGCAATTATGGGGCGCTCACCTCCCACGCCTGGGTCTACAACAACAATATGAACCGTGCCGGAAGGGAAATACTTATATGAAGTTTCTATCGTATGCGCGGCTTCGATCAAGTCCTGAGGGTGGATATGGTGTGTAATATCAACAATGGTAGCGCCTGGATGAATGCTAAGAATGACGCCTTTCATGACACCCGCGTATTCATCTTCAAGCCCGAAATCAGTGGTCAGCGTTATAATAGACATTGTTAAAATGGTACAGCCAAAAAAAGGATGTTATTTCTCAATATCAAATCCAAGGTGCCTGTAGGCCGATTCAGAGGCCCTTCTGCCGGATGAAGTACGATTAATCATCCCAATCTTCAAAAGATAAGGTTCGACCACATCCACCAGCGTATCCGCTTCTTCCTGCAGTGTTGCTGATATCGCTTCTATCCCTACCGGACCGCCATGATAAAATTCAATCACGGTTTTTAAATACTGCCTGTCAAGTTTCGTCAACCCCATCTCATCAACTTCTTCCAAAGACAAAGCCTCTTCAACCGCCTTCTGTGTAATCTTTCCATCTGCCCGAACCTGGCTATAATCTCGAACCCTTTTTAAGAGCCTGTTGGTAATTCTTGGAGTCCCCCTTGACCGTTTTGAGAGTTCAGACGCCCCTTCATCATCAATATCAACACCGAGCAAATCAGCGGATCGCCTTGCTATTTCTATCAATTCCTTATCATTATAAAAATCAAGCCGTCTGAGAATACCAAATCGATCCCGAAGCGGTGAGGACAAAAGCCCGATCCTTGTCGTAGCCCCCACGAGCGCGAAACGTTTTAACCGGTACTTGTGGCTTCTTGCGTGTATGCCCTTATCAAACACAAAATTCACCGAGAAATCCTCCATGGCCGGATAAAGAAATTCTTCCACGGATTTCGGTGTCCGATGTATCTCATCAATAAATAAAATATCGCCTTCCTCAAGATTGGTCAGAATACCTATCAAGTCGCCGCCTTTTTCAAGTGCCGGCCCGGACGTTACCGTAAGATTCACCCCCATTTCATTGGCGATGATATGCGCAAGGGTCGTTTTGCCCAGACCCGGCGGACCGTGAAATAAAACATGGTCTATAGGATCGTGACGCTGCACGGCCGCATCAATTGCTATCTTAAGCGTTTCAACAACTTTTGCCTGACCAACATAATCGGTTAACCGCTCAGGACGGAGTGACAATATCTCCACATCTTGATCAACAGGCGTACATGTTCCAGTAAGAATATTTTGCTTATCCGATGAATATGTCAATATATCGTCTGTCATAGCATTTTCTCTCCACGATATACTTCTTCAAACAGTTCTTCCGGTGTTGAAATTGAACTGTTTCGCTGCATGGCGTCTGCGATCATCTTCTTCGCGTCCGGCATCTTATGTCCCAATTGATTTACCAAAACATCAAGCACCTGTTCGAAAAGATTTTCAGAGCCAGGCAGTTCCTCTTTACGTTCACTTTTACGAATCAATGCAAATTTATCTACTTTACCTTCAAGTGTGGCAACAATCTTTTGAGCGGTCCTGTTTCCGATCCCTTTTAATTGCTTTAATTTGCCAACGTCTTTTGATTCTATCGCCCTGGCAATTTCCCGGATAGGTACATTTAACGCCTTCACAGCTTTTATTGGACCGATGTCCTCAACGGATATAAAATGCTGAAAAAATTCCCTCTCAGCTTCGAGATTAAAACCAATCAGCACGGGTTTTGGCTGTCTCTCTGTTTGCTGATAATAGATATAAAAAGAAACATCGTCACCAGTCTCTTTCTCTGCCATACTCTCCATAACAAAGGCAGGCAGCAAAACCTCATATCCCACATGATTGGTTAGCAAAAGTATCCGATCATCTTTTTTTTGTAAGAGTTTTCCTTCCAGATAACCAATCATAACATTGAACTCCGCTCTACGCCAAATGATTTATCCTGGTATCGATAGATCCCAATAATCGCCAGACCGATCGCGTCTGATGCATGATAAGGCCGTATCGGTGTCTCCTTGTTTAATATATTTCGAACCGCTTTTTCAAGCTGATCTTTGCTGGCATTCCCGTTACCGGTTAAAATCTGTTTAGCCTCACGAACCGAAATCTCCACCACTGGGATTTTTTCCCTGTATCCGGCCAGAAGAACAACTCCGGCAACCTTACCCAACGTTAAACCTGACTTAGGGTTTTTCCTTAGAAAAAAAGAATCCTCAACAACTATAAGGTCTGGTTTTTCCTCTTTTAGAAGATGGGTGATTTTTGAAAAGATTTTATCAAGCCGGTTAGGCAAAGAAATGTTTTTTGAAGTCTGGATACTACCAAAAGAATAGCTGTCAATCCTGGTTCCCTTCCCTTTAACAACCCCGATACCCGTCGAAGCAAGACCCGGATCTATGCCGATGACTTTTATCATCCTGCGTTATCTAAACAGTCTCATCAAGATGTTTATTCTCGTTATCCAATCTCTTTGGCAAACTGCCTTTTTTATGGGCACTTATAGATGATATTGCCTTATTTTTGAGATCTGCCGATTATTTTTTGATACTCTTTTAGTTTTTTAGCGGCAATTGTCGCTTCACTTGATTTTGGGTACTTATCGATCAATTCCTTCATGACACCGATAGCTGTTTCTTTAAACTTATCATCCTTTTCTTTTTCACCATGAAGATAAAAAGAAATTCCCTGCTTTAAAAGCGCTGCCGGCACTTTATTCCCCTTCGGGTACTCAACAAGTACTTTTTCGTA
>JAFDFT010000295.1 GCA_019309685.1 Deltaproteobacteria bacterium | reverse complement strand
AAAAAGATGTTTGATTTCAAAATAATTTCACAATCAAAGAACGGGAAAGCGCGGGCGGGAATATTGCAGACGCCGCATGGCGCTGTGGAGACACCGATTTTCATGCCCGTGGGAACGCTGGGGTCTGTAAAATCGCTTTCGCCTGAAGAGTTGGTAGATGCCGGTGCCCAGATCATTCTCGGAAATACATACCATCTTTATCTGAGGCCCGGATGCGATATCATCGAGCGTTTTTCCGGCCTTCACGGTTTTATGCACTGGGAGAAGCCGATACTGACGGACAGCGGCGGGTTCCAGGTATTTTCTCTGGCAAAACTGACGGATATAAAAGAAGAGGGGGCGGTGTTTCAGTCTCATTTAGATGGCTCAACACACCTGCTGACACCTGAAAAGGCGATCGATATTCAGATAACACTTAATTCAGATATCATGATGTGCCTTGATCAGTGCATTGCGTATCCATCCGGTTATGATGATACGAAGGACGCCCTTGATCTTACCACCCGCTGGTCAAAAAGATGCAAACAAGCATGGGAGGAGAAAGCGGATAACAAAAGCGGCTTGTTCGGTATTGTGCAGGGGGGTATGTTCAAAGATCTCAGAGAGATATCAGCGGAAGCCCTTACGGATGCCGGGTTTTCAGGTTACGCGGTGGGTGGGCTCAGCGTTGGAGAACCAAAGGAGTTTTTATATGAGATCGCGGATTTCACGCTGGCCAGGCTTCCTGCCGAAAAACCGAAATATGTTATGGGTGTGGGAACGCCTGAAGATCTTGTTACTTTAGTGGGTATGGGCGCTGATATGTTTGACTGTGTGATGCCCACAAGAAACGCAAGAAACGGGCAGCTCTTTACAAGAAACGGCACAATCAATATCAGCAATGCACAGTTCAAGGACGATTCAGATCCAATAGATTTGGACTGCGGCTGCTACACATGCAGACATTTTTCCAGAGCGTACCTCCGGCATCTATATGTGTCAAAAGAGCTTCTTGCTTATCGTTTAAATTCCATACACAATATCTGGCACTATATGGACATCACGCGGCGCATGCGTGAAGCCATATGTAATGGAACGTTTGAAGAATTTGAAAAATCCTTTTTCAGTAATGTTGTTTAGTTTCTGAACGAAAAGTGCAGTTTTGAGTAGTCGCATTGCGAGGAGGCCTGTTGCAACAGGACGACGAAGTTACGCCAAGGCGTGATTTGCGGGAGATTGCTTCGGTCCTGCCTCCCTCGCAATGACAGAAAAAGTGTGTTTTATGGACTTTTCGCTTAATCACTATATAAGGGTGAATAGTTTCTCAACGCGCTTTGTGTTTAAACTTGAAAAATAATTTTTAGTTGTTCATTCAATTATGATATGATTATAAATGCTGAATTCGCAAAAAGCCGAATTCATCCGGATTTAGGTGTTAAGTTTTACGTTTTAGGTATTTTAAATGTAACGCGTTGTGTCATCCTAAAACTTAAAACTTTAAATGTGATAAATTCAATTTCAAATTCGTTCGTCTTCGCATAGGAAATCATTATTAATTGTAACAGTGAAAGGCTGATTCATTATGACAATCTCAAAAAATGTTGAATCGATACTGACCCGGTCTTCATTTATCAGAAAGATGTTTGAAGAGGGAGCGCGGCTAAAGGCCGAACACGGCGCTGATAAAGTATATGATTTCAGTTTGGGAAATCCCAACCTTGATCCGCCCGAAGAGTTTAATAAAGCCCTTGTGCAGGCGGCTGGCCTATCTGATAAAGGTTATCATGGATACATGCCTAACGCGGGATATCCTTTTGTTCGAGAGGCAGTTGCAAAAACTATATCCAAAGAACAGAATGAAGATGTAAAGAGCGGGGATGTCATCATGACGTGCGGTGCAGCAGGAGGGCTGAATGTTATCTTGAAAACAATTCTTGATCCTGGAGATGAAGTTGTGGTGCCTGCTCCGTATTTTGTGGAGTATGGTTTTTACGCGGAAAATCACGGGGGGATACTGAAAACAGTTCAAACAAAGGCCGACTTTTCATTGGATCTTGAAGCAATCTCCAGCGCGATTACACAAAAAACAAAGGCTGTTCTCATTAATTCGCCAAACAATCCCACAGGGCAAGTATATTCAATGGAACACCTCACGGAATTGGGCAACCTTTTAAAGTCTAAAAGTGAGGAGATGGGTAAAACCATCTACCTGGTTTCAGACGAACCTTACCGCAAGATTGTATTTGACGGCATTACGGTTCCGAGTATCTTTAACTGCTGCACGGAGAGTATTATTACAAGCTCTTATTCCAAGGACCTTTCCATTCCAGGGGAACGCATCGGATTTATAGCTGTCAACCCTGGAGCAGCTTTTAAAGAAGATCTCTTAAATGGGATGATGCTTGCGAATCGGATTTTGGGCTTTGTCAACGCTCCGGCGCTTATGCAGCGTGTGGTAGGTTTGCTGCAGGGGGCTCGGGTCGATGCTTCAGAATATGAGAGAAAAAGAAATATTCTTTGTGAAGGGCTTGAAAAGGCTGGGTATGATTTTATCAAGCCGCCGGGGACATTTTACCTTTTCCCCAAAACACCTGTTGATGATGATGTGGCATTTGTTGATGCGCTCAGGGACGAATTAGTTCTGGCGGTTCCGGGCAGCGGGTTCGGCGCACCCGGGTACTTCCGTATTGCATTTTGCGTCGCAGATGAAACAATAACAAATGCGTTGCCTGGCTTTAGAAAGGTAATGGAAAATTTTTTATAATAGATAGCGATGACTTCGTAATCCCGCCTGTGGCGGGGCCATGTTGCGCTGCATCCTGAGTTCATTCGACGTACGATAAGTACGCCTCATTCCTCAGGATTTGCGTCGTTTGTTGGAGCGAAGCGGAAATCCCGCTATAGGCGGGAAACTTGAACTTTTTACTTTGTCATAACAGCTTTGATTTATTGCGAAACTATCAATAGTAATTAGTAAATGATATAAGAGAGGAGCAGGCATGAAAATACTTAAGATTAATCATATCGGTATTGCGGTAAACAGCATTGAAGAAAGTAAAAATTTTTGGGAAGGTATTCTTGGGCTTTCGTTTGAAGGATCTGAAACCGTGGAGGAACAGAAAGTGACGACCGCGTTTTTCCCCGTGGGTGAGAGCGAAGTTGAGCTTCTTGAGTCAACGGCTCCGGACGGGCCGGTTGCCAAGTACATCGAAAAAAAGGGGCAAGGGATACAGCATGTTGCTTTTCAGGTCGAAAACATTGAAGCAGCTTTAGCGGAATTAAAAGAAAAAGGGATCAGGCTTATTGATGAAAAACCGCGGAAGGGGGCTGGAGGCGCAATGATCGCTTTTCTCCATCCGAAGTCTACCAACGGTGTGTTAGTGGAATTGTGTGAAAAATAAAACATTATGAATTCGTAAAAAGTCGAATTTATAATGTTTTAGGTTAGTCTTTGCTTTTTTAAATCAGCTACTTAAAACCTAATACCTGACACTTAAAGCCGAGCAAAAGTCGATTTTTGACTTTTTGCGAGATCATCAAATATGAGTCAGGTGAATTCAATCTGGATGGATCAACTTAAAATATGGAGTAAGCCATGACACAGCATACGGATAAAAAGAAATGGGAAGAACTTGCAGAAAAAGAACTCAGAGGAAAACCGCTTGAATCGCTGGACTGGGAGACACCGGAAGGAATAAAAATCAAACCGCTGTATACTCCTGAAGATATCGATGGATTGCCGTGTATTGACTCTCTGCCCGGGTTCTCACCGTACGTAAGAGGGCCCAAGGGGACAATGTATTCAGGACGGCCCTGGACAATTCGTCAGTACGCCGGGTTTTCAACGGCTAAGGAGTCCAATGAATTTTACAGGAGGAACCTTGCAGCGGGTCAGAAAGGGCTTTCCGTGGCCTTTGATCTGGCAACCCACAGAGGATACGATTCCGATCATCCAAGAGTGGTTGGAGACGTGGGCAAGGCGGGCGTTGCTGTTGACTCCGTTGAGGATATGAAAATCCTTTTTGATCAGATACCTCTGGATCAGATGACAGTTTCCATGACAATGAACGGGGCTGTGCTGCCTGTACTCGCGGGCTATATTGTTGCGGCCGAAGAGCAGGGTGTGGCCCAGGAAAAACTGGCCGGAACCATTCAAAATGACATATTAAAAGAATATCTCACGAGAAATACCTATATATATCCCCCTGGACCTTCTATGAAAATCGTTTCCGATATTATCGGATATTGTTCTAAGAATATGCCGAAGTACAATACGGTCAGCATTAGCGGATACCACATGATGGAAGCGGGCGCCGATTCCGTTCTTCAAACCGCTTTTA
>JAFDFT010000294.1 GCA_019309685.1 Deltaproteobacteria bacterium | reverse complement strand
TCAAGAATTCCCATTCATTACGATCTTTTTGCCGTTCATATTGATCCGGGTTTTGAAGGGGGTTTTAGCAAAGCGCTAAAAGCATATTGCAAAACAATAGGAATCCAACTCAGGGTTGAATATACCGATTATGGGATTCAAGGGCATAGCGCTGAAAATAGGGAAAATCCCTGTTTTTTATGTTCCAGACTCAGACGAAAACGCCTTTTTGAAATTGCTGATGAACTGGGATGCGCCAAATTGGCGCTTGGGCATAATAAAGACGATATAATTGAGACGCTGTTTATGAATATATGTTATGCGGGTGAGATAAGCACTATGGTTCCGTCTCAATCTTTTTTTGATCAACGTTTTACGGTTGTCCGGCCGCTTGCCTTTGCCGATGAAGACCTGATTCGCCGTTTTGCAAAAGATAAATGCTTCCCTGAATTCATAAACCCATGCCCGTCCGTCAATCAGTCCAAAAGAGCGGAAATAAAGACGCTTTTAAAAGATCTTTACAGAACAAATCGAAAGATTAAAGGGAATATATTTAGATCCATGAGCCATGTGCGGGGGGATTATCTTTTAAAATAATTACCTGAATCTTGCATGAAAATTGATGAGAATCTTTTTAGATGAGTTATAATAATAGTTCCAGTAGTATTCTAAAATTAAAGCATTATACCCATATGGTAAAAGGGACATTGTTATATTTTCTCATCAATTTCCACCCGATGGGCGAACCGGAGACTTCCATATGCGGCGTTACTAAGGGTTCGCAATAGTTCACTATGGCTTCACCCTTAGATGCCTAGCATATGAAAGTCTCCAATTCGTGCAAAATTAAGGAATTCAAACAGGAAACATTGAAGAGAAAAACACCAGAAATGAAAGATATCCAAAATCAACCCGATTATCGAAACATGACGATAGATAAGGTGGGGATAAAAAATCTTCGGTACCCCATTAAAGTTCTTGATCGAAAAGATGGGTTGCAGCATACAGTTGCTACTATAAATATGTATGTTGATTTGCCCCACGAATATAAAGGGACGCATATGAGCAGATTTGTCGAAATGCTGCATCTGTTTAGAGATGAAGTCTCTTTAAAAAGGATATCGGAGATCCTTGAGCAGATGAAAAAGCATCTCAATGCGGATTCGTCACATATTGAAGTTTCTTTCCCATATTTTATTGAAAAAAAAGCACCTGTTAGTGATTCTACAGGAATTATGGACTATGCCTGTGTCATTAAAGGTTCAAGTGATAAGGCTGGCAAGCTTGATCTTATTTCTGAAGTTATTGTCCCCATTACCTCTGTATGTCCTTGTTCTAAAGAAATTAGTGACGCAGGGGCGCATAACCAGAGGGGAGAGGTGCGTCTCAGCACAAGATTTAGGAAATTTATTTGGATGGAAGATATGATACAGATCGTAGAAGAATCAGCATCATGTGATGTGTATTCTGTTCTAAAGCGGGTTGATGAAAAATCCGTTACCGAGAAGGGATATGCAAATCCTAAATTTGTTGAAGATGTTGTGCGGGATATTGCGATTAAACTCAAGACAGATGACAATATCATCTGGTTTTCAGTAAGCGCTGAAAATTTTGAATCCATCCACAATCACAGCGCTTATGCTCATATTACAAGCGGATAAAACGAGGGTTTTTA
This sequence comes from Deltaproteobacteria bacterium, assembly GCA_019309685.1. Classification (GTDB taxonomy): domain Bacteria; phylum Desulfobacterota; class Desulfobacteria; order Desulfobacterales; family JAABPS01; genus JAABPS01. The sequence goes on along the minus strand of JAFDFT010000294.1, from coordinate 2,676 downwards.
AAGAACTATTATTCTATAGTCCCTCAGGATTGAGTATATCAACTGATCTTGAGGGATTTTTAATTTTTATAAATCATGAGAAGAAAAGACACGTTAAATTATAGCGAAGAAGTCTATCCTGGGATATACAGAATTACATTACCACTCCCCGGCGATAGGCCAGGTCCTGTAAATGCTTATCTTTTTATTGGTGAAAATATTACGCTCCTTGATACAGGTACAGCCCGTACGGTCAGGAATCTTAAAACCGCTTTTAATGGATTTCCATTTAAATTCACCGATATCGATCAGATCATTATTACCCACGGCCATATTGATCACTACGGCGCAGCAGATCATATTGTGAAAAAATCCGGGAATAGTGTCCTTGTGGTTGCTCACCGTGAGGACGTTCAACGGATTGAAACAGGAATGGAAGTTTCGAGAAAAGTTGTTTTGGATTTTTACAGGCTCATCGGGATTCCGGACATTCACATCCGTTCCTGGCAGCTTATGAATACTGCCATCAATGCCATGGCTGATAATTGCAGAGTAGATACGGTTTTGGCTGACGGGGATACAATCCAAATGGGTGATTATATGGGGAAGGTCATCAGTACGCCGGGTCATTCAAAGGGTTCGATCTGTATTTTCATAGAAAATAAAGGGATACTCTTTTCCGGTGATCATATAATTGGACATATTACGCCAAACGCATTTGTGATGCTTGAGGAGGATGAAAAGTTGCCCGTTCGTTTGAGTCAGACGGAATTTTATGAGTCACTTTCGAAAATAGAAGCACTTAAACCAACGCTTGTGTATCCGGCACATGGTAAGACAATAACAGATTTGGATATGGTGGCAAGGTTTTACAGAAGTTGTTTTTTTGAAAGAAGGGATAAAATTCTATCCATATTAGATTCGGGTGAAAAAAACGTTTATAAAATCGCCAGGAAACTGTTTCCAGAAATCAGCGGACCAAGGTTGCCCCTGGATATATACCTTGCCGTTTCAGAAGTGTATACCCACATTCAGACGCTGGAATCAGAAAATAAGGTTCATTTGAATATAAGAAATGATACGTTGGAGATAACACGTGTTGATACGGAAAATTGAAGATAGATGTAACAGGTGCATGCTTTGTGTCAAGGAATGCGTTTCAAGCGTGTGGCGAGAGATCGAAGGGGTGCCAATGGTTTACGCGCCTGAGCAGTGTAATCTGTGCGGCCACTGTATTGCTGTGTGCCCGAAAAGTGCAGTTGAACATAAAGGGCTGGACAGCAATCAAATTCGAAAAATAGGGAAAAAGCTATTTGATTCAGATGAATACAAAGAATTGGCTTTAAGCCGCCGCAGTATCAGGCAATACAAGGATGCATCGGTCCCTGAGGATATTATCAAAAATATTATTGACCTTGCCCGATATTCACCCACTGCAAGCAATAGCCAGAATATTGCTTATATGATTATTACTGACCGTGAACTATTGGAAAAAATTTCTTCAACGTTATTTGGAATTGGTGAGAGGGTTAACGACTGGATGCAGACATGCTGGGGAAGGGTGATAATCAACCTATTTCAAAAAACCGATTTTGTGAAAACGTTAAATAAATATAAGGATTCCATGGATTATTATATCGCTAAAACACGGGAAGGCAGAGATTTTATTCTTCATCATGCCCCGGTGCTTCTTCTTATCCATGGACCTAAAAACACGATGTTTTCAAATGATAATTGTGGTATCGCTTCAACGAATATAATCAACTATGCTCATTCTCTGGGATTGGGAACCTGTTATATCGGCTATCTGACCATGGCGCTAAGATTTAGTACAACCTTGAGAAAATGGCTGAAGGTACCCAAAGGCAGAAGAGTGTTTGTCAGCATGGTGATGGGTTATCCCAGTTACTCATTCTCTTTTACTGTATCCAGAAAAAGACCAGCTATAACCTGGATTCAATAAATAAAAATTAATTGGAGCTTAAACCAACAGAATAAAGGGGTCTTAAATTTTATGGTGTATGATTTTTTTGAAACCGAATATATTGGTCCGCTTTTCCTGGCATCAGACGAGCAAGGGTTACGGTATGTAAGGTTTGAAAAGTCCCGAAAACCATTTCAGATTGAAAGTGATTGGAAGCAGGACTCCAATTATTTTAAAAGAGTGAAAGCACAATTAAGGGCTTATTTTAATTCAGAGCTCAAGCAATTTGATTTGACGCTGGCGCTTGAAGGTACAGCGTTTCAAAAGTCTGTTTGGAAGACATTGCAAGATATTCCTTACGGAACCGTTACTACCTATCAATGGGTCGCGAACCAAATCGGAAATCCAAAAGCTGTTCGAGCCGTTGGCGGAGCAAACGGAAAAAATCCCATCGCTATTGTCATCCCGTGTCATCGAGTGATCGGAAGCAATGGAAGTCTGACCGGATTTGGGGGTGGACTTGACGTAAAACAACAACTCATCAATTTAGAGCAGACCGCATAATGAGTCTGTTACCTCAAAATTGTACATTACGGCTAAATACATGCAGGTCCAAAAGCTCCAAAAAGTTTCTATTACCTGAAGAAATATGCTATAAATCTTCATAAGTTTCAGGTGCACATTAAGGCAAGTAATAGTAACTTTTAGCATCCTGAAGCCAAATACAAGATATTGTGCCTCTTAAAGAAAAAAGGGATACCATCTGATATCCC
>JAFDFT010000293.1 GCA_019309685.1 Deltaproteobacteria bacterium | reverse complement strand
AGATATTGATATCATTAAAGTGCCGGGTGCTTTTGAAATACCATTGATTGCAAAAAAAGCAGCAAAAACTGGCCGTTATCATGCGGTTATCTGCATTGGCGCAGTGATCAGGGGTGCAACCCCTCATTTTGAATATGTCAGCGCAGAAGTAAGCAAAGGGATTGCAATGGTCAGCCTTGAGTCTGAAGTCCCTGTTATATTTGGGATTGTGACCACAGATACCATTGAGCAGGCGATAGAACGTGCCGGAGCAAAAGCCGGGAATAAAGGCTGGAATGCGGCAATATCTGCTATCGAAATGGCCAACCTCGTTGAAGTTGTCAGTAAGATATAAATAACCATGGGAAGTCGTCGCAGGGCCCGGGAACTTGCTCTGCAAGCACTTTTCTATGCGGATATGAATCAAAATGACATAGAAAAAGTGCTGGAGCATTTTAGGTATCACTTTACGCCTTCAAAAAGAGCGCTCCCTTACTTTATGAAGCTTGCAAGAGGAGTCGCAAGGGCACGTAATGAAATTGACACCTTAATTGAGAATTACACGGATCACTGGAAGATCAGCCGAATTTCCTGTGTGGACAGAAATATTATGAGAATTGGCGTGTATGAATTATTGTACTGCCCAGATGTACCGCCGAAAGTAGCTATAAACGAAGCGATTGACGTGGGTAAAAAATTTGGCGCTGAGGAATCGGGCGCCTTTATAAACGGTATCCTTGACAGCATCCGTATTGCATTAAATAAGGATGAAATTAAGATCAAGGACGGAGAGGACAACGCATAACCACAGTAACTAATTGCAGAAAGGAGCATTTTATGAAAACCAGGAAAATTTTTCTGTCAGAAAAAGAAATCCCTCGCCAGTGGTACAACGTGCAAGCGGATCTTCCGACTCCGCTGGAACCCATGCTACATCCAGGTACCGGTCAACCGGTGGGCCCGGATGACCTGGCACCGCTTTTTCCTATGCCGCTTATTGCGCAGGAAGTAAGCCAGGAAAGGTTTATCGACATACCGGATGAGGTCCTCGAAAAATACCTCATGTGGAGACCCACACCACTTTACAGGGCATATGGCCTTGAGAAGGCGCTTGAAACACCTGCGAAGATCTATTTTAAGAATGAAGGTGTTAGCCCGGCGGGCAGCCATAAACCAAATACTGCTATAGCACAGGCATATTATAACAAAATTTCCGGTATAAAGCGGATAACGACAGAGACAGGCGCCGGTCAATGGGGAAGTGCGCTTGCTTTCAGTTGTGCACTTTTTGGGTTGAAATGCAAAGTCTATATGGTGAAAATAAGCTATAATCAAAAGCCGTACCGGCGGATGATGATGGAGACCTGGGGGGCAAATTGTGTGGCGAGTCCAAGCAGTGAAACAAAAGCGGGCCAAAGTATTTTAGACCAGAACCCTGATTCACCGGGAAGCCTCGGTATGGCGATTAGCGAAGCGATTGAAGCTGCGGTCAGCGATGAAACTGGCGAGACACGCTATTCTCTAGGAAGTGTTCTAAATCACGTCCTCATGCACCAGACAGTTATCGGCCTGGAATGTCAGAAACAGATGGAAATTGCGGGAGATTATCCTGATGTCCCCTTTGTGAGGGACAAGATCAATGGAAAGGATATCGACATTATTGCTGTTGAGCCTACTTCCTGCCCAACGATGACAAAGGGGCCTTTTGCCTACGATTTTGGAGATTCGGTACAAATGGCACCGCTTGCACCAATGCATACACTGGGGCATACATTCGTCCCGGCGCCCATTCATGCAGGCGGATTGCGATATCATGGTATGGCGCCCATAGTCAGCCAGCTCGTTCTTGATGAAATAGTCAAACCCATATCGATTTCACAGATGGAAACGTTTAAAGCAGGTATTACCTTTGCGCAAAACGAGGGATTTATCAGCGCACCGGAGACCACCCACGCGGTTGCTATAGCTATTCGTGAAGCTGTTAAAGCAAAAGAAGAAGGAAAGGAAAAGGTTATTCTCTTTAATTGGAGTGGTCATGGTCTGGTTGATATGGCTGCTTACGAGGCTTACCTGAGCGGCAAACTCAAAGACCATGCGCTGCCTGAAGCTGAAATCCAAAGAGCATTAAAGGATATAGAGCCATTGCCGAAACCTAAACAATATAAGGCCGGCGCGTTTTCTTAAATCCTTACAAATGAGTATGTGAAGTGGCTGGAGATCGATGGTGTCGGTCTCCAGCTATATTTAAAATGAATGAGCAAAAAAAAGAAAACAGCCTTCCAAGTGAAGACTATATGATTAGATGCCCAAAATTGGGGCATCAAATTCAATTCTCTTATTGCCGTTTCGAGCAGGTGGATTTCCCCTGCTCAAAAATTCTTGACTGCTGGCATGAGCATTTCAATGTGGAAGACCACTTAAAAGAAGTATTGGCGCCGGAAATCATGGAGAAGCTGTTTAATCCCATCCCAAAACCAAAGATGCTTTCATTAGTAGAATTGATCGAACAGGCAAAAAAGAATGCTTAATCAGCCGGACTGCTCTTAAAGTGAGACCTTTGCAAAACCCCACTTTCTGCCCGATTTCTACGTCAGGCTCAAATTTTAATCCTCAAAATACTCAATGTATTCCTGTGGTTAAAATTATCGCCTTCCTTGAACTCGAACAAAAATCAGCATTTTTCAAAGGTCTCAAAGTAAATGAGATTAAGTTTCCAGCATGAAATTTAGAAATTTATCATCCCGCCATATTGGGATAGGAAATGGCTATTTGAGGGTGGAAACCACCTACGCTTTTCTTGAACGTATGATGGATGCACTGTAGCCTTTTACCTTCCGTTTCAGGATGTCATAATAAACAATAATTTGTTTGATGTAGTTTACAGGTTCTGTTCCACGGCAGTATCCATATCTGGATTTACTGTAATATTTTTCCTGGCTTAGAAGTGGAAGCGTCATTGCCAGGGAGGACCATTTGTAAGGGTCAAGCCCCTTCTTTCTTGCAATATCCTGAGCATCAAGGATATGCCCCCTGCCCACATTATAGGCGGCAAGGGAAATAAATAACCTGTCCGGGCCATCCGCTTTTTTAAAGAATTCATTGAGATTTTTGAGATGTTTTACACCGGCATGAATATTTTCTTCCGGATTAAGGATATCTTTTACTCCTAAAGCCTTCGCTGTAGGGCGGATAAGCTGCATGAGCCCGTATGCTCCGGCATGACTTCTTGCTTGTGGGTCGAACTTGGATTCCTGGTACATCTGGGCGGCGATCAATATCCAGTCAATATCATGTTTGTTTGCCGCGTGTTTAATGATTCCGCTATACGTTGGAAGTTTCGTCCGAATGGCCTTATGGTAGTGATTCAATCCATCGAAATTAAAGGCAACAGCTTCAGCGTAATAACGATCATAAATTTCATTGAACGTACCGTTTCCTTTTATTGCTTCAAAAAAAGAATTCATTACCTCAAGGAGCTTTTTTGCGCCGGGGTTTACGGCCCATGCTACATTTTTTTTATCGGTAATGGGTCCTGCAATAAATGTCTGTGGGTAATATAAACGATTTAACATTGCGGCATTGCTGTTTGCAATTGTGACTTCAATTTCTCTATCAACTACCCGGCGGATTAATTCTTCTATGGGAAGGTCATCATGGAGAATAATTGAAAGGTTTATACCCTGCTCCTTTAGTTTTTCAAGCTGGTTTTGATACGATGTGCCTCTTCTAACATGGACGGCCTTTCCACTAAGATCTTCGGCCCAGTGAACACTCTGGTTGTCCCGATGAACAATAATATTCTGTCTTATTTCCATGTATTCGGTAGAGAATAAAACATCTTTTTTGTTTTCCGGTGACAGGGGCATGGAGGCGGCAATAAACGCTCCTTTGCCGGATTTTAACGCCGGGATCAGGTCTGAGTCATTTTTAACCACTTTAACCTTGAGCTGCACGCCCAGGAAATCAGCGAAGGCTTTTGCAAGATCAAATTCAAATCCAATTGGATGACCACTGTAAAGATAGTAGCAATGCGGCGTGTTCCGAGTAATCACCGTGATTTCACCCTTGCTGATAATATCATTCAGAGATGTGGGTGTTTGCGGAAGTCCACATCCAAAGAACCCAAAAAAAAGGAAACATAGAAAGACCATCGATAATGGTATAAAAAAAGAGAATTTTTTGTTCGTCAATGGTATGGCAGGTTTTTTATGGATCAATTAAAAGGCTCCGAGTTGACACTTATTTATTTTAATTCCCATGGACTCACACGCAGCGCTAATTGTCATCTTATGAACATCATATGATTCCGCGATGCTCCAGGCATTTTCACATGTAAGTCTTTTATCAACCAATGCTTTTTTGATAGCGGTTTTTATTTCAGGGTCAACAGTGCTTTGAGGTTTTATAATTTTTTTTTTGGGCATGTATCCAAAAAGGCCTAATTGACATTTGGTTAATCTGAAATCGATTAGATCCACATTTTTTCCAATTTCAATTGCTAAAACGCCAAGTTCTTTGGCGATTTTAAAAGCCACAGCACACGGCAATTCATTTTTTACGGCGTGGCCAATAATTTTTTCCTTAATTAATGGGTTTGATTTTTCATCGGCATTGTGTTTGTTCGAATAATTATTCATATCTGCAACAGTCCTTTTTATTGTGGATGGCCTCGTAATCCCGCCTGAATCGGAGCTATGTTGAGCAGTATCCTGAGTTCATTCAACATACTATAAGTACGCCTCATTCCTCAATATTTGCGCGCCATGAACTTTTATTACTTAGCCATCATATGTATGACTTTTTACGAGTCTGTCAATGTTGATAGTGACGTAACAGCTTCTGCGGCAAACAATAAAAACAGAAAATTCTGCATCGCAAAGGCTTTTTCTTTATTTAAGTGACATAATGGTTTTAGTTTTACAATTGTTTTTCCTGATAAATTACAGTATAATATATAAATATTATGCTTAAGTTGCAATAGGCTTGTTTGAAATGCCTATAATTTGGAGATGCTGTCCATGCCTTTTTCAATAAAAAGAAAAAAAACAAGACAAATTATGGTTGGTGGTGTAAATGTCGGCGGCGCGGCAGCTATTTCCGTCCAATCCATGACGAATACTCTTACGCAGGATGTCACAGCGACTGTGGGTCAGATAAATCAATTGGAAGCTGCGGGGTGCGAAATCATCAGGGTGGCTGTTCCAAATGAAGAATCGGCTTTGGCCATTTCAGCAATAAAAAAAAAGATATCCATTCCTATAATTGCAGATGTGCATTTTGACTATCGCCTGGCCATTTCGGCTGCAAAATCTGGCGCTGATTGTTTAAGGATAAATCCTGGCAATATCGGAGGCAAAGAAAAAATTAAACGCCTGATAGAGGTTGCTAAAGACCTGAATATATCGATACGGATCGGAGTAAATTCAGGATCTCTTGAAAAAGATTTGTATAAAAAATATGGTGGATCGACTCCCAAGGCAATGGTTGAAAGCGCTATTCGGCATATCGATATTTTAAGGGCTATGGATTTTTATTCCATAAAGGTTTCAATAAAAGCCTCCGATGTGTTGCGTACAGTCGAAGCATACGAGCTTCTTTCTTCAAAGACCGATCTGCCGCTGCACGTTGGCGTAACCGAAGCGGGGCCTCTTTATCCCGGTATTGTGAAATCATCGCTGGGTATTGGGATGCTTCTGGCCAAAGGTATCGGAGACACACTGCGCGTGTCGTTAACCCGGGATCCGGTTGAAGAAGTTCGGGTCGGGTATGAGATTTTAAGCGCCTTGAATATACGGAAACGCGGCCCGGAAATAATCGCATGCCCGACGTGTGGACGAACAAGTATCAACCTGTTTAAAACCGTGGAAAAAGTGGAAGAACAGTTGATCTCAAAAAAAATTCCATTAAAGATCGCTATAATGGGATGCGTTGTAAACGGGCCAGGAGAA
>JAFDFT010000292.1 GCA_019309685.1 Deltaproteobacteria bacterium | reverse complement strand
GAATGGTGAATCCGATGCATGGATGGCGGAACAAAAAGTATCCACCACAGCTTTTCAAACCACACGGGAACCTTGAGACTGCTATGGTGAAATTGAGCGCACAGGACAATAGTGCTTTCAAAAATTAAAACGCCAACAGGGCTTGCTCCTAAAAAGTAAATAAGAGAAATTTTTATCACTGCAGAAATAGCCAGTTCGCCGATATGAAATCGGGTAGCAGAAGAAACATCCATATTCAGATCACTATGATGAACTCTGTGGAATCGCCACAGAAAAGGCACTTCATGATTCAGCAGATGCCATACATAAAGGATAAAATCCATGAATGTTACAGTAATAAGGATCTTAAGCCAACCAGAGACGTCAAATATATTCAAGACACCGATTTTATGCGTCTGTGTGTATGCGGCTGTGGAAACAATTAAAGTGGAAAAAATAAGATTGAGTATAAAGCTGTTAACGACAGTCAGGCCAAGATTGTTTAGCCATCTTTTAATTTTTGATACCGAGTTTTCTCTGTATGGAATAATGAGTTCCAGGATAAGAAAAAATGCAAGTCCTCCACCAAATAGTAAGGGCCGGATATTGATTTCCGTAAAAGCAAACATACGTTATCTCCCTGGTTGTTTCATATTAAATATGGTCATCCATTAACTGTCCTAATGATTTCAGGTGAGCTTTCTCTTCCTGAGCGATTTGATACAAAATATCTTTTGTGGTTTTATCCGTGGCTTTTTGTGAGTATCTGGAATATAGATCAAATGCCTGAATTTCAAGCGTCATGGCAATGTTTAATATGCCGGGAATGTCTTGCATGGCAAGACGGTTTTGCTCGATAAATTCATCGGTGGACATTCCGCTTTCCATTACCTTTGAAACAATCTTGGCTTCGAACTGATCTAGATTTACTTCTGATTTTGAAATAGATGTGTAAAGACTAAAAAGCTTTTCTTTATGCTTATCCTCTATACCGGCGAGTTGTGCGAGAAGTTCTTTGGCCGATGCATCCTCAACGTTTTCTTTTATTGTTTCATAAAAGATCCACATTCCTTCTTCCATGCCATAAGCAAGAATGACAATTTCATCAAATGTCTCATCACCCGTTAACAAGAACATGCCGAATTCTGCAGGCCCTTCGGCCGTAAGCCCTTGCCAGGCTTTTAAGCCCCCTTTAAGGTTGAATATATCCTTAAATCCTTTGCCGGATAAAAGCTGCGCAGCGCCACGGCTGCGTCCCCCCATGGCTCAGTAGGTAATGACCGGTTTTTCCGGGTCAAGCTCATCGAGCCTATCCATCAGTTCAGGTAGGGGAATAAGGGTCGCGCCGGGGATTCTGGATTGTTCATACTCTCCTTCCTGTCTCACATCCAAAAGAGTATATGTCCCTTCAGCGTGATCAGACATATAGGTTTTGGCTACTTCGGACTCCATTGAGTTAACGGGTGTGACGAGTTGCTTCCATTTCATAATAGCCTCCTCGTTTTAAATGAGTGTATTTTGATGGGCGGTACTAAATTGCATTATAACCCATTTTATAATTCCAGACAAACTTAAATGTCGGATTAAAGGGGGAAGCCTATATATCATCATACTTGTACCTCAAATGAGCGTAAATAAAATGAAAAACTTTTACTAAATTAAATAGGGATTAAGGATATAGCTCGGTTTATTCATATTTTTGTATATCTTCTATAGATGAGGTATAAATATCATTTTTATTTTCATTTTATTTACCCTACGGGAAAGCCAATGATATCCCATCTTCTGCGTTATCAAGGATTCACAGTAGATTATTACGGCTTCACCTTCGATGCTTTGTCGGAGCGAAGCGTAGATCCCGTCGCCGGGGAAGCTGGAGCACCCTCAACTTTCGCTCAATTGAGGTTGTAGTAAATGTCCGCTTTTTTTAAGATGAGGATACTTTATTGAAGAAAGCGAATTTAATTACGTCAAACTCACAGCCGTCAATGCATGATCCGCAGAGAATACATTCCGTGTTTTCCAGTGTATTCTTAAGTCCCATGTCTTCAACCGGGAGGCTCATTGGGCAGTTTTGCGTGCAGGTATGACAATGCGTACAGTTTTCAGGAACAGCGGTCAGGCGTAAGGAAGGCCACTGAAAAATATTTCTGGTTTTCCTGCCAAGAATCATAAATGGGGCCATCCAGCAAAAGTGATGACAAAATGATCTTTTCCCGAAAATATAGGCAGGTAAGACAATTAAAAGTAAAAGAACAACCAAATAAGCGATCAAGCTGTTTATGTTACTAACAGAAATGCCGTATGCTGTCTGGTACAAAAAATCAATTTTATTATATCCACCGGCTTTTACCGCAAGAAAAGCAATGGCGCAAATCCATGGTACCCATAAGATCCACTTGACATAATCTCCTTTCTTTACACTTTTATCTCTTGCGGCGATAATTGCTTCCTGACACCCTGCGCCCGGACAAACCCATCCGCAATACCCTCGGCCAAGAAAAAGCGCGGAAACAAACATAAGTAGAAACATGATAAAACTACCGTTAATGATACCTTTGGCGTTTGACTGAATAATAAGCACAGGGGACAGGTAGTAAAACGTCACAGGGAATAGAAAAACGAAAACAAAATGATGCCTTTTCGTACTTTTTGTCTGGTTTTCATTGAGGAAATTCTCTTCTGCTCTGATTATTGATTACAGTCTGTTTTTTGAATCTTTTTAAAAATGAATTGTCAGGAATAAGAATATTTCAATCTCAGAGTTCGTGATAAGTTAATTCATATTAGAAATCACTACGATAACGCGAAATCCCAATCCATTTTAATCGCCAACCAATGTGGAAGAAGCATTATTGACCGGGAGAAATCCAAGCCTGCATTTTCGATATGATCCTTTAATGCCTTTGAAAACACACTTGTCGCCGCCACAATGGATTTGAGCACTACCCGAGCCTCTTCAGTAGATTCCGGATCGCTTGCTGCACTGCAGGACAGGGGATTTGAACAGACAAAATGCGTTCGACACACGATTGGCCTCACAGGATAGGCGCTGCATGCACCATTTACCAGTAGTGGGCAGCAATGGTCGTAGTTGGAAAGATCTGTCTGCTGTTTGATGTTGGCCGATAGATATCTGTCCGGCCTGGAATTATCCCACTCATGCCATTGTTGCGTTCGTATCCGAAGGTCGTTTATCTGATCTACTGAAAATTCCCGTTTGATATATTGCGCCAAGGTGTGTGCCTCTGCAATGTTCGTAAGGATATGATACCGGCAACAATGATAACACCCCAATTTACAGGTTGAAATGATGCCATCTTGGCTACGCAGTCGATCCAGTCCGCGTGCAGCCGCTTCATCCACTGAAGAATACACACCGTTGACAAAGCTCGCTTGCGGTTCAATCTGGATATGGGCTCCAAATTCCTCAGAGCCCATACCGGAATTGCTATTCTTAATCAAATTTTATCTTTCTCCTTTTTTACGACAGGAACTTCAGGCATACACAAGGCAATAAGTCAGACCGTCGTCAGACGCCAGAGTAATTGCCGGCTAACGCCAAGCTTTAGGCGTTGCCTCAAAGCTTTTATTTTGCCCTTTATTCATAATGAGTCCACATTCGAATTGTTTTAACTATTTTTTTGTCATCAATAACTTGATAAACTAAGCGATGCTGTATGTTTATTCGCCGGGAATAGGCCCCCGATAAATCGCCTATAAGTTTTTCAAAGTGTGGAGGAGTCTGATAAGGATTTTCACGGAGGATATCAAGCAATTGTTCAGCTTTCGATCGCAAACCAGCAGAAGATAATTTTATAGCATCTTTTTGAGCCTGGTTTGTGAAAACGACTTGCCAACTCACCAGTCAATATCCTCTTTACACTCATCAATTGGTGTGGCTAAACCTTCACGAATCGATTCTCGCATCCCGGGAATATTCAGTAGATAGAGAGTTTCCTGAATGGATCGCCAATCATCCTCTGAAATAAGCACAGCCCTACCGCGCTTACTCGTAATGATAATTGGTTCGTGAGAAGATGCAGTTTCATCAATAAGCCGATAAAGCTTTGATCTTGCTTCAGTTGCTGTTAAAATTGGCATAATCGACCTCCAAATCTTGAGTTAATATCTTCCAACAATGTACGCTATTACGTACGTTATGTCAAGTGCTATTTTCGGAGGCAGAACGCTTGAACTCACTGGTTTTTACGCAGCGGAGAGAGTAATAATCCAGTGCAGTGATGTTATGTGATTCTTTCATTTCCTATTTTACACATTGTTATACACAGATGTTTATTTTCTTATCAAAATGGATTGCATGAAAAACGGAAAAATTGTTCTGATTTTAAAATTCTTA
>JAFDFT010000291.1 GCA_019309685.1 Deltaproteobacteria bacterium | reverse complement strand
ACAATTTTTAAATGTTCACCATCGTCCCCAAAAACCACGCCCGAAGGGTGAAATTTGGTGATGAAAAATGACGGTTATCCATCTAACCTATTAGATTTATTGAACTTAAGATGTATATGCAGATATATTTATAAATATCACTGTACAGATAAAAGTTCATAAAATTTCATGCAAGATTCAGGTATCAGGTTAGTCATCGGGTTGTTCCAGGCAATCGTCCTGGTATTCGATCATGATATCCCTGATCATCTCCATGTCGTTGTGCTCGACCATGGATTTGGATCCCTGTCCACCGTACATAGCGCCGCTCTTGGCAATGCTGCGAGCCGGGTTTTTAGCATAGGCAACCGCCTCCGTCAGGTCCCGGTCGAACTCCTCAGGAAGACCCGGCTGCGTCTGGGGGCCGGTGACGCACATATGGATGGCGCTGGGGTATTGCTGGCCATTGAATCGCCAGCCGCGATCCTTCATGAAATCGTTGAGGTGGTAAATGTCAAACTCGTTCGATGTGAAAGAGAAGCAGAAAGTCGGGCTGCCCATCAATCTCAACTCCGGATGCCGGGTCACGGATTTCTGCATCGTAAACGCTGTCTCAAAAATTCTGCGGGCCCGCTCCAGATATCCCTCCTTACCCAGTGTCACCATGACAGCCCAGGTAGCTGCAATGATTCCGCCGGAGCGGCTGCCGCCGATACCGGGAGAGACATACGTTCCGCCGACCCATTCCGGATTGGTGGTGTACTGGTATTTGCGGAAACTCTTATCCCGGTATACCACAACAGATGTTCCCTTGGGGCCGTAGGCATATTTATGCGTGTCAGCGGAAATTGAGGTGACACCGGGAACGCGGAAATCGAAAGGCGGAATGTCATATCCCAGCTGTTCCCCCCATGGCAGGATGAATCCGCCCAGGCAACCGTCAACGTGAAACCCTATGTCGTGCTTCAGCGCCAGGTCGGAAAGCTCATCAATGGGGTCGATGGTGCCATAGGGATAGTTTCCGGCCGATCCCACCAGCAGGATGGTGTTGTCATTGATATGATCCCTCACAAAATCCATATCAACCAGGGTGGTCTGCGGATCCACCGGTGCTTCGATCAACTTGACGCCGAAATACTGCGCGCCTTTGCGAAATGCGGTATGGGCCGTATGGGCCATGATCATTTCCGGTCTGGCAATGCCTCGCTCATCCCGAAACTTATTGCGGTGGGCCAGTACGGCGCAGATGATACTGTCCGTGCCACCGGTACCGATGACACCGCAGGGCTTGTCTTGGGGATGATGATCCTTGACTGCCCGTGCATTGAGAAAATCAAGGGTCATGGCGATGATCTCGGACTCGAATTTGGTCTGGCTGGGACATAGGTCCCGCTGAAGAACATTGACATGTGTATACAATTCAAAGGCCCGACCGATCATCTCGAAAATCTTGGGATCGCCGCCATACATGGTACCGGAACATTTCCCGTTCTTCCACTTGGCGTCTTCCTCCTGGGCCATTTCCTTCAGCTGGCTGAAAATCAGGTCGTGATCCATCCCCTCCTGGTCGATATCAAACACGGTTGACAGGGGCGCCAGCTTTTCCTCGCGGACAAAGTTCGGATAGGCATGGGCCGTCTCGATATCCGTTCCCTGATTGAATTTCAATTCCTGGCGCAGGGTCTCCTTTCCGATCTCAAACAGCTGGTTTGCACTGATGTTGATACCATAACGGCCTTTAATCAGGCCCCGCAGGTAAACCAGGAGACGGGTCGGATCACTGGGCGCAGCCAGGATGCACAATCCAAGGGCATCTGCCATGGCACAGAAAATCTGCATCTTGAGTGAGCGGTCTACCTGGCCTTCTGTTCCCAGTGGATCTTCGTAGGATAGCCCTGCCGTGTGGTCGGCTCCCTGTGGGCTGGTGAAGTAGGTGACGCCGGTGGTCTTTGTAACCCTGGCATCGTGGGCGGGCATGGCCTGGCCCTTGAAGGCCGGTATCCTGTCTACTCCCAAGTGCGTGGCCGTCTCGACAACACCGTTTCCCAGCACGGTGCCGAACTCCGTGCCCTGTTCAATCTCCTCCAGCAGTTTGTACACACCATCGGCATCACCCATTTTGATCCGACCGGCAGAAGCTGCCACGCCTATGGCGCTGCCAAGCTCGATGGAGTCGATGCCGATGTCGTCGATGATACGATCGAATTGGGCTACGACATCGGGGTCGGTGATACCCAGGTTGGTGCCCATCATGGCGATGGTTTCATATTCATAACTGGAGGTGACATGGTTGCCGTCTGCATCGTTGAAAACGATCGAGCAGCCGACGAGGCAGCCCGGCATGCAGGGATCCATGGAACCGCCCCGTTCCTGCCCCAGCTTCATCAATGCTTCGCCGTTGATGTTTTCGATCCCCTCCAGAGGCTCGCTGCCGTAATTGAACACCGGCATGGAACCGAGTTCGCGAACAGCATCGATGAGACCGGGTGTGCCCATGGTGCTCATCTCCTGGATCTGGGGATCTGTTTTCACCAGCTCGGCGAACTGTTTCTGGGTTTTGCGGAACAGGTCTTTGTTTTTCAAGGGAACGCGTGGCGCCCCTTTGTCATCAATGACGATAGCCTTCAGCCCCTTTGCCCCCATCACGGATCCCAGGCCGCCCCGGCCTGCATGCCGTGAACAGCGCCCATCCTTGTCGGTACAGGTTATGGCAGCGGATTTCCAGCGCCGTTCACCACCCAGTCCGATGGAAACCACGGTGACTTTGCCGTTGGTTTTGTCCCGGAGTCGGGTGGCGGTGTCATTGTTTTTAAGGCCCTTGAGATCATCCGCCTTCTCCAGGGAGTAATTATCCGGGCTGAGGTACAGAACATACATGCTGTCGTCTGCCGGGCAGCCCTCGATGATAATTGAACGGATGCCCAGACGGTCGATTTTCTGCCCGGCCGGACCGCCGACATTGGATTCCTTTATGCCGTGCGTCATTGGACTTTTGGCGCCGATGGTCAGCCGTCCCACGGACGAGGCGTTGGTGCCTGCAAGGGGTCCCGTGGCGATGACCAGCTTTGCATCTGCAGACAGTGGGTCAATGCCCGGGGAGACCTCCTGGTTGAGGATTTTTGCGGTCAGGCATCTGCCGCCGATCAGCTCCTGTCCGGCCGGTATTTCCTCTGTTGTGACCTCCAGTTGTGTCATGTTCACACGTATATTTTTCATTTTTACCTCCCGTTGTTTGTTTTAGCACCGCTCGCTTTCTTCCTTTTTAAAAAAGAATCAATCTGATGATTTCTTTATACTTCATTTCAAGTTTAAATATTCTCTCATTATTTTAAATATCCGGTCAAGAGAAATTAAACACCTTGGCCTATGGGATCTGAAAGGTTAAGGGACTACGTATATAAGAGCCAGGAGTATAAGTTATAAGGGTCAGGTACTTTATACATAGTTAGGAATAACTACGTCAGGTGTAATTCAAATCATTAGACGAGCGAAATTATTTATTGTACAAATTATCAACAACGTCCCCCTAATTCATTTTTCATAAAAGCAGAGTGATAATGGGACACGGATTAGCACAGATACTCACGGATTGTGAAACCACGGAGAACACAGAGAGGCACAGAGTGAGTTTTGGTTATTGATTAAAAATTCTTTTAATCAATAAAAGCTCCAAGTTTCTTCGAAACTTAAAAAAAGCATGTAGCATAAAAGAATTGTTGGGACACAGATTCACACAGATCCTCTTTGTTTAAAAATATATCCATAAAGTATTTATGATTAAAGCTTCAAAGAAGCTTTGGATCATTGATGGTTTAAATGAAATTTAAACCATCAAACTCATCTCTAAAAATCCGTGTCTATCCGTGTAAATCCGTGTCCTACACACAAACTAGTAGCCTTTAATCGAAGCAAAGCGATCCCTGTGATACGCGGCATCGCCAAAGGTCATTTCACATACCCTGGCATGTTTCATATATAAACCAATCTCTTCCTCGTCGGTCATACCAATACCAGCGAACATCTGCACACCTTCGTTTGTTATAAGGATGTATGCATCAGAACAACGGGCTTTTGCAACCGATATCAGGGCGGTTGTGTCGGGATCCTTTTCATCAAAGGCACGGGCTGCTGCCATCACGGCAGACCGCGCAAGTTCGACCTCCATAAACATCATGGCTGCACGGTGTTTAAGCGCCTGGAACGTTCCGATGACGACATCAAATTGTTCACGCTCTTTCAGATAAGCCAGAGTGCGATCAAAAGCGGATGTAATTCCACCCAGCATTTCACCGCACAGAGCGATGGTGGCGATATCAATAGCTTTGGTGAGGAGTTCTCCGCCGTTATCCACTTTTCCCAGAATATTCGATTCCTGAATGTTGACATTTTCCAGCCGGATTTGGGCTGTATTCCTTGAATCCACCACATGCTGCCGTGTTACAGTCAGCCCGGGTGTATCCTTGGGTACAAAAAACAGGGTGAGTCCATTGCTATCTCCGCTCTGGCCCGAGGTTCTGGCTGAGACGATGATTGCGTCCGCTTCCCAACCGCCTTTTACCTGGGTTTTTTCTCCGTTTAGTGTATATCCTTCGGACGTTTTTTCTGCGGTCGTTTGAACCTGTGTAATATCGAACCGCGTTTCCTTTTCCTGATAAGCCACTGCCAGGACTTTATCTGATTCGATAATCGGGTCCAGCCATTCGTCGATCAGCGCCTTGTTTTCACTTAACGCCAATAGTTGTCCTCCCAGTATGGTTGAATGTAAAAGAGGTTCCGGTGCCAGCCCGGTTCCGATGCCTTCCATAACAACAACCAGGTCGGCCAATCCCATGCCCATCCCTCCCTGATCTTCAGGGAATAAAATCGCGGTCCAGTCCAGTTTGGCCATCTGTTTTAAAATCTTCTTGTCGTATCCAATCGATTCCGGATCGTCCCGGAGCTCCCGCATGCGCGTCACCGGGGAAGCTTTCTTGATGAAATCGCGGGCCGATTGGTCAAGCATTTTCTGTTCGTCTGTTAATACGAGTTCCATATATTTTCTCCTGAGTTCATATCGGATTAAAAATTAAGGTCCACATCCGTGTTAATCCGGAAGTCCCAATACCATCTTGGCCATAATGTTTAATTGAATTTCGGATGTTCCGCCTTCAATTGTATTACCGCGGGATCTCAACCACATTCGTGTCAGCATCAGTTCATCCGGGGTAAATCCATCCCCTTCCCATCCTAACGCTTCAGGACCAAGAATTGACACCAGTAGTTCCTGGCGCCGTTGATTCAGTTCTGTTCCGTAAATCTTAAACATGGATGATTCAGGACCGGGATTGTGACCGGCTTTCATGTTGTCCGAGTTTCTCTGAACCGTTAATTCGAAACAGGTTTCATCCATCTGGATTTGAGCCATCCGATCCCGAATAACAGGATCTGCAATGCGGTCTTGTTTCTCCCCAATATATTTTTTAGCAGCGTCTATATATGCCGGAGACTCCGCTGCGCTGGTTCTGGTACTGCCGAAAACTTCCGCGATCATCGTTCGTTCATGACCCAGCAGGGCTTTGGCAACCCCCCATCCCTGGTTTATTTCCCCAATCACATGTTGTTTTGAAGCCTTGACGTTATCGAAAAAAACCTCGCAAAATGGGCTGTCTCCGCTGATCAGTTTAATCGGCCGGACATCCACGCCGGGTTGGTCCATGTCAACCAGGATGAATGTAATGCCGGCCTGCTTTTTTGCTTCCCAATCCGTGCGGCCGATCATGAAAATCCAGTCAGCCATATCCCCGTAGCTGGTCCACACTTTCTGACCATTGATGATATAATGATCCCCTTCATCAATTAACATCGCTTGAACATTGGCCAGATCTGATCCCGCATTTGGTTCGGAGTAACCCTGGCACCATCG
>JAFDFT010000290.1 GCA_019309685.1 Deltaproteobacteria bacterium | reverse complement strand
TGGATTTTTGGCAATCCTCATTCTTTCCGTTTCAAATTTTGCGATCGCCGATGCTCAGCCAAAAAAGACCGATAATTCGGATCCCATTTCAGAAGGCTTGTCTCATCTTCTTGATGTTGTGGAACTGGAGGTACAAACAAAATTTAATCCAGGGCTGGTTGAACCTGTGTTGGATTTTGTGGTATCAGAAAAAAAACCGTCCGTCAGGCTAGATGTTAATGCCGATAATAAAGCAACAGGAGCGTATGGAGAATTTACTGTCAGAAAAAGCCTGAAACAAATGCTCAAACTTGTATATCATCCACGAATACCCTCCTTTTTATTTTCACCCACTTCTACCCGGATGGCTTACTGGAAAGAGGTCAAAGGTAAAAAGAGATTATTACCGGCCATATGGAAACTGATGCCAACGTCTAAGAAGCCGGTGATCATTTACGGTATAGAGCATGAAATAACCACACCCGATGTTAATTCAGGATCATATTATCAGTACGATCAAGACCGAACGTTGATTTTTTACAAGTACAAAGGGTCCAATATCTTTATTTCGCTGACAAAACAAAACGGTATTTCACATGTGGGGCAGAAGGGCATCGTTCTTGGAGAGGATGAGGACTGGAATTATTTTTCTTCAGGTGACAAAGGACTTACGAAA
Source organism: Deltaproteobacteria bacterium (assembly GCA_019309685.1). Classification (GTDB taxonomy): domain Bacteria; phylum Desulfobacterota; class Desulfobacteria; order Desulfobacterales; family JAABPS01; genus JAABPS01. Next base: position 3,921 of record JAFDFT010000290.1, on the reverse strand, counting down.
ATGCCGGTGGCGGGAGGTGGTTTGAAAGTTCCGGGACTAAGCAAAATTGAATCCTATATGTATGATTCATATTCTATTCTTGTTTATTACGAACCAGATCCGGGAAAACCACTGGTAAAGTGTGGTGTCTTCAAATGGGTGAACGCGGGATGGAAAAATGTCAATATGGTAAAAGAAAAGCATGTGTATAAAGGCATTATGCGATACGCGAAAAGTTTCAAGTCCGTTATTGAAAACCCATATCTCCCATCAAGCTCAGATATTGCAAATGTGTTATTATCAATAGAACGCCTGAACCTGAAAAGTTTGAGAAAAACAGTACGGCTGTATCTTCAAAGGCTTGAGAAAAAATGCCAATCAGAAGGTTTAAAACCCGGGGAAATGTTTATCAATCTTGTAAAAAGTGATGCCTATATCAAGCAGATGACGAAAAAAGAGCTGCAGTCCATCCTTGCCCTTGAATATATGAAGGGTGTTTTACAAAAAGATCAGATATTGAATATTAATAAGAGGGGCAGGCCCGGACAAATTTAGTAAAGACCTTTGCAAATCCACACTTTTTGTCCAATTTCCCGCCTACGGCGAGGCAAGCTGCACCAGGCTCAATTCCGCCTTAGCAGGTATAATCCTCGAAATACTCCGTGTATTCCTGCGGGTAATCCGCCTGAGGCGGATCGCCATCCTTGAACTTGAACAAAAATTAATATTTTTCAAAGGTCTTTACCTTTTAATATACATAAGGTTAGTCAGTTTTAATTTAAATCTTTTCAAGGATGTAATCCCGACTTCCTAAACCCAGCTTTTGCGCGTAGTCCAGTTGAATTTCCCAGTCAGCATCAGGATAAATGGCCTTAAACTTATCTTTGCCCGGGCCTGCATTTTCCTCACTTATGCAGGAGCCTGAAAGCGCGGGTGCCTGATTGACCAGATCAACAGAAGCCTGGTCAATCGCAACAGGATCTATAGATGCCACAACGCCGATATCTCCAACAATTGGTGTGTCATTAAAGGGCGCGCAGTCACATGCGGGCGACACATCAGTAATGAAATTCAAAAACAGCGCCTTTTCCTTCTTTTGCTTCAAAACCCCCATGGTATATTCCACCATCTTTTCAAGAAAAACAGGACCGGATTGATTCCACTGAATTTTTACAGCATCCTGGGCGCACGTAATGATGCATTCGCCGCATCCGATACATTTTTTTTCATTTATAAAAGCTTTTTCTTCAACTATGGATATGGCGTTTTGAGAACAACGCTCAACGCAGTCACCGCAGGCAATACATCTTTTCCGTTTTATCTTTGGGCTGACTGTTGAATGCTGTTCCAGCTTTCCTTTGCGGGAAGCGCATCCCATTCCCAGGTTTTTAAGGGTTCCTCCAAAACCGCAAAGCTCATGACCTTTAAAGTGTGCTACAGAAATCAGAGCATCCGCCTCAACTATATCAGCAGCAATGTAAACTTTCTTGAAGTTTTTCTGGTTAATCTCAACGGCAATTTCGCTTTTGCCTTTTACACCGTCAGCAATGACAATTGGAGCATTCACCACTGAATACGCGAAGCCATTATGAATAGCTGTCGCAATGTGGCGGGGAGTATTGCATCTCTGGCCCGCGTAAAGCGTATTGGCGTCCGTTAAAAAGGGAATACCGTCAACAGAAGTGATGGTATCGACTATTTTTCGAATAAACACAGGGCGGATAAATGCGGTATTGCCCCATTCGCCAAAATGAAGTTTGACAGCTACCAGATCCCTTGATCTAACGGAGTCACTAATGCCGGCGGTTTCTATAAGTTTTCCGAGCCTGGAGGGGAAATTTTCTTTATACGAGGCTTTTAAATCAATGAAATAAACTTTGCTTTTCATATTGTACTCCCTTAATATTCTTGCGAAAATTACTGAGAGTTCTATTTAATGTCAAGCGGTTTGATTTTATACTCATTTAAGCAAATTGAGGAATTTAATGAAAATATCTGTAAAGTTAAACATTCTGCACCAGATGAACCAAATATACGATGATTTTATAAGCAGTTATGACCTGGCTTGCGATCGGTTGTGCGCTCACTGCTGTACCCGGAATGTTACAATGACAACGCTTGAGGGGCATAGGGTTTTTAAATATCTTGAATCGTCAAATAAAACTGATTTGTTAAAAAGGGTGAAGTCGGATGCTAAGAAGTTAAGGTACGCGCCGCTCATAACTACCAATCAACTGGCTCAATTGGGGTATGAAGGAAAGGAAATCCCTGAAGAAGACCCAGGGGAAGCCGTGGAAAAATGTCCGGTCCTGGAAAATGATACGTGCCATATTTACGAGGCAAGGCCCTTTGGATGCAGATGTCTGGTTTCAAAACATAACTGCAAGGAGAAAGGATGCGCGGAAATCGATCCCTTTGTTGTTACAGTGAATAATATCTTTTTTCAGTTTATAGAACACATTGATGAAGGTGGATTTTTTGGGAACTTAACTGATGTATTATTTTTTTTAGAAACAAATAAAACTTTATCTGACGATAAGGCAAATGCTATCGAACATCCCAAATCAGACCTTCTTAAAAACCATCCGTTGAGCGTTCTTCTCATACCTCTCGAGAATAGGGAACAAATCAAGCCGCTCCTTGAATCACTTCAAAATATTAAAGTTCCAAAAGAGGTGTGAGTGAAAAGTAACATGTTAGCAGTAAGTTGATAATTATTAAAAGCAATAAGGTCGAACAATCCACATTTCCCCGTTTTCGAAATTGTCTAACCAGACAACATTGAAATATGGATACTATACAGAAAGCCAAATAATGTGCGGATTATTTTTTGTTAACGAGCAGCTAGTATTTTCAGTCCAGTTCTCTATAAAACGTAAAGTAAAAATAAAGATTTGTAAGAAACCAGAAGGATGAAATAAAAATAATGATCACCTGATATTTTGCAAACAGTGTTACAAACCAGTTAAATCCGCCGGAAGAAAGATAGTTGGTTAACACAACTGATTTTAAAATAAAATTGGTGAAGGAGCTTGCAATAACCAGGATAACGGCAAGCTTCAAATGGAACCCAAATTTAGCAACCATTGCTTTATAAAACACGATAAAGAAAAAAACGATGAATGCTGAGTTAATACATGGCACCGTTGCTTCCAATAATCCGGGCCTTGCAAAATATAGCGAAGGAGAAACATTAAAAAGGGTAAGCACGGCTTTTACAAAAAGGAGAAATATAGCTGTAGATCCAATTACCATTAAAATGGATGCAATTTTAAGTAATAATTGTTCTTTTTTTGCAAAATCGATGACAAAAATAACAAAAAAGAAGATAATTGCGAGAAATGAAAGCAGCGATATAATTCCAAAAGATTTTAAGACAGGAAGGTTTTGCAAAAACCTCGGGTATAAAGTTCCTGCAAGACGAGATAAAAATGTCGTTACCGCACCAATAATAACCAATATAATTGCAATTTTTAACCGCATAATACCCCCTAATCATTTCGGGTTTACATTGTATTCTTTATACTAGATTATTTAGACAATATGCTGAAAGCTCGGTCCCATTAAAGTAGAAAGGTTAACCGATGGGGTTCGCTGTTTTGCTGTTTTGGATAACGCCTTGCGGAAAAATTCTGTGGCTCCAAGCGTAACATCTTCCCATGTTGTGGTAGAAAAAGCGATTGATTTCAATAGATTTTGCGCATCCGTATCATTTGTAAGATAGCTCATATCGGGTTTTTGTGCCCATGGCAACGGAAAATACTTTACAGGCAAATCGCCCTTGAACAGTTCATACATGGCCAGTTTACCCTTTGGGCGAAGAATACGTGCGATTTGACGAAAAAGTTTTTCTTTATCTGAAATGTTCACTGCGGCATGCTGCATCCATGCGACATCGAAAGCGTCATTGGCAAAAGGCATATCCAGGGCCCCACTGTTTAA
>JAFDFT010000289.1 GCA_019309685.1 Deltaproteobacteria bacterium | reverse complement strand
CCTGGAGTTAATGATTGCTACGCTTGAAACATATATTGAAGCATATGATAATTGATGGCTTCGTAAAAAGTCCAATTTCGGTGTTGCGCTGCATCCCTCGTCACTGCAGCGTACCTTGAGTACGCCTCATTCCTCGGGATTTGCGCGCCTTGAACTTGAACTTTTTCCTTTTCCATCAACTCCTTGACCTTTTATGATATGTTTGAAACTTAATTGTACTTCAAACGGTGATTTTTAAAAAGCTGAAATTATTTAAAAATAAATACTTAACCTTTTAATCACAACTAATTGGAAGAAGAATTGCTGAATTCAACAAAAGCAAGAAATTAGTACTTGAATGAGGAGAACGGGAATGGAAAAAATGCTTGATGAAAAGGTCGCGATTATTACCGGGTCCGGCAGAGGTATCGGACAGGCTGCTGCCTTGATATTTGCCCGGGAAGGGGCCAAGGTGGTTGTAAGCGACATTGATACAGAACCGGCAGAGGCAACTGTTGCAGAGATTAAAAACGCGGGAGGTGAAGCTATCCCTTTTGTCGGAGATGCAACAGAAAAAGACTTTGCTGACGGAATTGTAAAGGCCGCCATGGATGCGTGGGGAGGAATCCACATTATTGTCAATAATGCCGGCTATACCTGGGATAAAATGATCCATAATATGACAGACGAGATATGGGATGCCATGCTCGATTTACACTTGAGAGCCCCTTTTAGAATTATCAGAGCGGCATCATCTGGTTTCAGGGATGCGGCAAAAAAAGAGCAGGCTGAGGGCAAGATGGTGGCTCGCAAGATCATTAATATTTCTTCAGTTGCAGGCACACGGGGTGGTGTTGGGCAAGCCAACTATTCATCAGCCAAAGCAGGAATCCTGGGTCTGACCCGAACCCTGTCCCGGGAATGGGGCAGATTCAATGTTCAGGTAAACGCGATTGCCTATGGGTGGATTGACACGCGGTTGACAAAATCAAAGGAAACAGCGGTCAAACTTCAACGGCAAGGAAAAGAAGTTGAAGTTGGCATTCCGGAGGCCAGGCGGGAAGCACTAAAGCAGGCGAATCCACTGGGGAGACCGGGAACAGCAGAAGAAGCTGCTTCCGTAATCTTGTTTTTAGCTTCTCCGCTTTCAGATTATGTATCCGGCCAGGTAATTGAGGTGACTGGGGGGTCATAAAATATTTTGCATGAAGCATGTCTCAATTGGATATTCTGTTAAAAAACCCAAGCTCGATTACGGAGTATCTAGTTGATGACGCTTTAAAAAAAGGAGGAGTGTGATATGGCGGAACAATTCAAGATAAGCGATGAAATGAAGGCCCAGATTGGCTGGGAGTCATCGCCCTGGCGCTTTGAGGTAACAACCACCAGTGTAAGGGCGTTTGCGCGAGGTGTCGGATACACTGATCCGGTTTACTTTGATATTGATGCAGCTAAAAAAGCAGGGTATCGCAGCATGCCCGCACCTCCTACCTATTTAGGGACGCCGGTTTTCATGCCAGGAAAAACGGATGATACGTTTTCTCATCCTTTAGACGCCCGGCCCGATATTAAACACGGACTTATGGGCTTACTCGATGGCGGTACGGAGACGGAATATTTTGACACGATTTGCGCGGGTGATACACTTACAGTGGTTACACAATTAAAAAATCTGGAAGTAAAAGACAGCAAGAGCCTTGGTAAAATGCTCATTATCACAACGGAAACCTCATTTAAAAATCAAGAGAAAAAGCTCGTCGCTCTTCAGCGTGGGCAAGGTATTTACTATTAATGGAGGATAAAATGGATAAAGTTGGTATTATTGCTTATGGTGGATACATTCCACGTTTGCGGCTGAGCCGTGAGAGCATTGTCAACGTGAATTCATGGGTAGACCCGGGCTTGGCGGCACATAAGGCGGGAGAGCGGTCTATGTGCGACGTTGATGAAGACAGCATTACCATGGCAGTTGAAGCTTCACGGGATAGTCTTATTAATGGCAAACCGCAGATGGTGGACGCTCTTTATTTTGCATCAACAACCATGCCTTTTGCTGATCGGCAGAATTCAACCATTATCGCAGAAGCGCTCGGACTCAAGGAAGAGATTACGACCCTTGATGTTTCTCATTCCCAGCGTGCGGGATCATCCGGTCTGATTACGGCTCTCAAGGCGGCTGGAAATTCAGAAGGCGGCACTTCTCTTTACGTGACCGCCGATAATCGGCAGACAAAATGTGCCAGTGTTCAGGAACTTTTATACGGTGCCGGAGCGGCCGCCCTGACCATCGGGAAGAAAAATCTGATCGCCGAATTTTTAGGTTCCCGTTCCATCAATAGAGACATGGCCGATCATTTCCGCGGCACAGGAGAAAGGTTTGATTACCAGTGGGAAGAACGATGGGTAAGGGAGGAAGGATATTTCAAGATTGTACCTGCAGTTATAAAAGGCCTTTTGGATAAAACGGGTGTAAGTGCCTCTGATATCGATCATTTTGTGATGCCGTGTATCATCCGGCGGGTTCGGGAGACTATTGCAAAAAAGATTGGCATTGTGGCTACGGCCGTCCGGGACAACCTGCAGGCCGGATGCGGAGAAACAGGTACCGCTCACTCCATTACGATGCTGGTAGATGCGTTGCAGGATGCCGGGCCTGGCGAGAAAATCCTGGTCGTCGGATTCGGGCAGGGTGCTGACGCACTTTTGTTTGAAACAACAGATAAACTTGCAAAGCTTGCGCTCCGAAAGGGCATCAAGGGGTCGCTGGCTGATGGAATTATTGAAAAAAATTATCAAAAATTTCAATCCTTTAATAACTTGGTCGAAATTCAGTGGGGAATACGGGCAGAATCCAGTGCCAGGATAAGACCATCTGCTGCCTATCGAAACCGGAAAATGCTCAACAGTCTGGTCGGCGGACAGTGCACAAAATGCAAAACCGTCCAATTCCCCGCAGCACACATCTGTGTAAATCCGAATTGCCGTGCACTGGACAGTATGGAAGATTATCCGCTTGCCGGTAGCAAGGCAACGGTTGCGTCATATACCGTGGACTGGCTTGCCTTTTCCCCGAATCCGCCCCTGATGTTTGGCATGGTGGAATTTGAGGAAGGCGCAAAATTCATGATGCAGTTTGTGGGATGTAAACCCGATGATATCGAGGTCGGCATGCCTTTAGAGATGGTTTTTCGGGTGAAGGCAATCGATAATGTTAGCGGTTTTCGAACCTATTTTTGGAAAGCCGCGCCTCAAAGCATCACAGAAAAGGAGGGATAAAAATGGCATCAGGCATAAAAGATAAGGTGGCTATACTCGGCATGGGCTGCAGTAAGTTCGGCGAGCGTTATGACTGCGACCCCGAGGATCTGATGTTTGAAGCGTTTCAGGAATGTCTTGTTGACGCCGGCATAGAGACCAATGATATTCAGGCGGCATGGTTCGGAATGCAGTTCAACCTTGAAGGTACCGGTAATTCCGCTACACCCATGTCAATTGCACTCAGGCTTCCCAATATACCCACAACCCGGGTGGAGAATATGTGCTGTACCGGTACAGAAGCATTTAGGGGGGCTGTGTATGCCGTAGCGTCAGGCGCGTGTGATATTGCTCTGGCAATCGGTATGGAAAAGTTGAAAGATACCGGATACGGCGGATTGCCAGCAGGCTCCAGAAGTCCCAAAGACGACCTCTGGTGGCCGGGTCTGTCAGCACCCGGAGCATTCGCACAGCTTGCCAGCGCATATCGGGCAAAGCACAATATTAAAAAGGAAGATCTGAAACAGGCCATCGCCCATGTTTCCTGGAAGAGTCACCAAAACGGTGCACTCAATCCCAAGGCGCATCTGCGAAAGGAAGTATCCATGGAAAAAATCCTTAATGCGCCGATGATTGCGGAGCCCCTGGGACTCTTTGACTGCTGTGGTGTTAGCGACGGATCTGCATGTGCGATCGTTACAACACCGGAGATTGCTCGCAGTATGGGCAAAGAAGAGCTGATTACGGTCAAATCACTCCAACTGGCCAGCAGTAACGGGCTCGAGGCCGGTCACAAATCCTGGGATGGAAGTTATTTTGTAACCACCCGTACTGCCGCTAAGCGGGCGTATGAGGAAGCTGGTATCAAGAACCCGCGGAAGGAAATCTCCATGTTCGAAGTTCACGACTGCTTTTCCATCACGGAACTCGTTACCATGGAGGATCTGTTTATTTCACCGGAGGGAGGCGCCTTAAAAGATGTACTTGACGGTGTATATGACCGTGACGGAGAGATTCCCTGCCAGGTAGATGGCGGCTTGAAATGTTTTGGGCACCCCATCGGCGCTTCGGGTCTGCGGATGATCTATGAGATGTATCTTCAGCTATTAGGCAGATCG
>JAFDFT010000288.1 GCA_019309685.1 Deltaproteobacteria bacterium | reverse complement strand
GGAGATCGCCTATTTGAATGACATTTGCGACCGACTGGGTTTTGACACCATCAGTGCTGGTAACCTTGTGGGTTTAACCATCGAGGCATCCAGATTAGGTAAAATCGATTACCCTATCGACTACGGCCAGACGGATAAGATCGCGGAGCTGCTGAATGATATTGCATTTCGGAAAGGAATTGGTAACTCTTTGGCAAAAGGAATTAAGTCCGTGGCCAAAGAATGGGGCATGGAAGACCACGCTATCCATGTAAAGGGTTTGGAACCTGCCGGATATGATCCCCGGGTTTTTAAGGGGATGGGGCTTGCCTACGGAACTTCTCCGAGAGGGGCTTGTCACATGAGAGCAACCTTTTACAAGCCGGAACTTTCAAATATGATTGATCCGGATCAGATAGAGGGCAAGGCTGAGATGTTCATTGATTGGGAAGACCGGCTGATCATTTTTGATTCAATGATACTGTGCCGTTTCTTTCGTGATCTCTATCAATGGGAAGAACTGGCCACAATGATAAAAGGGATTACCGGTCTTGGTTTTGGTAAAGAAGAAATGAGATCGATTGCCGGAAATATAAGCACTGATACCCGGAGGTTTAATATCCGGGAAGGTCTTACTGAAGATGACGATAAGTTACCCCAGCGATTTTATAAGGAAGTGTTGCCAGAAACAAAGAAGGTTATAACTGAAGAGCAGATGGATCAAATGCTAAAAGATTACTATAAGGCGCGGGGCTGGGATGAAACGGGCAGACCGTCAGGGTGAAGGATATAAGGAAGGTTTTTCAGGGGAGGCAGCTTTTAGATATAAAACATTTGAAACTTTTTGGAAATATGAAAAGGCGGGTCATTAATTATTGTTTATGATTATGTGAAGCTAAACCATGAGGATGGGCGTGCACATGTTCATGTATATGCATCTCGTCATCAGTGAGGATCTTCCCATTTTCCATTCTGTATATGGCATCTGTAACAGAGGTGAGGAAGTCTATTTCGTGCGAGATTAAGATATATGAGATGTCCAATCCGGTGAGAATGGTTTTTATTTTTTCTTTTGTGTGATCGTCAAGACCATTTGTCGGTTCATCCAGTAGAAGAACTTCAGGTTCCATGGATAAAACAGTTGCCAGAGAGACCAATTTTTTTTCACCACCTGAGAGTTTGTGGGTTACTCTGTCTTCAAATCCAGCCAGCCCTAGAAAATTTAACGTCTTTTTTTCTGTTAAGATGGCTTCCTCCTTTGACTTGCCCAGATTGAGCGGACCAAAAGCGACATCTTCTAAAACAGTGGGAGAGAAAAGCTGATCATCGGCGTCTTGAAAAAGAAGGCCGATTTTCCTACGCGCGGTGATGAAATCTTTTTCATCCTTCACATGTTTTCCGAAAAGTTCTATTTTACCGGAAATAGGTTTTAAAAGCCCCATAATGATATGGAATAAGGTGGTTTTGCCACTTCCATTGGGGCCGATAAGACCGATTCTGCTTCTCCGGGCAAATTCCAGGCTGAGATCATCAATCACCGGTCTACTTCCAGGGTAGCCGAATGATATCTTATTAAGATTTAAAACAAGGGTATTGTTGTCCATTCTATTATTCCTAAGAGTAAAAACAGAATCATCATTATAGCCATAACTATCTTATCGGTTTTTTGAATTGAGAAATTGCTCAGGCTGTAAAGATTTCCATTGAAACCGCGGCATCGCATGGCGTTGTGAACTCTTTGCGCCCTTTCCAGGCTTTTGATAAGTAGCATCCCCACCATATAGGCATATGTACGGTAGGTGTGAAAGTTGGTTTTTGGTTTGAAAGATCGAATTTTCATGGAGTTTGAGAGCCGTATATATTCGTTGTGTATAACATGAATGTAACGAAGCGTAAAAAAGAAAAGATGGACGATCTTTTTCGGCACTTTCATTTCGTGCATGGCATGGGCGATTGTTACAATCGGTGTGGAAAGCGTCAACGCTATTAGCATCAGCATAATAACATTAGATTTGACAGTTATCATTGTTGCAAGCAATATGCCTTCCAAGGTAACGGGCAAATCAAATAATGTAAACACCGTGTTCCCTTTAAACGTAAAAGGCAGAAAGAACCATAAAAATATGACAAGCGTGTTTACAGGTATGAGGCGTTTGATTGCCTCTTTAATAGGGATATTTGCTGTAAAAAATACTGCAAGCGAAATCGAAAAGGCCAATAAGAGAACATTGAATTTTTGAGATACAGCAGTTAAAATCGAAAAAATGAATATGCTGATAATCTTAATACGGGGATCCAATCGTTGGAGAAAAGAATCATAAATGGGAAGCGTTTCAAGCATAATTAATATCAGTTCTTATTACGGCGATTTGCCACATAAAGGGCAATTCCCACAAGACCGATGATGTAGCCGATACCGCCGATGATATCTCTAATGTCCGGGCCCCTGTTATAGATATCTGCCAGTGTTTTTATGATAGGCGCGAGTTTTTTGTCCAAAGACTCATCTATCATTTTTTTCAATTCATTGTATTCTAAGGTTACTATTTTTTTGGGACTTTCTTCGATTGGATCAGTTTCAGCCGTTTGTGATGAATTCACAGCAACTTTCGGATTTTTTTCTTCATAGAAAGCTTTTTTCCCTGAGGCTTCTTCGATCTCTTCCGCTGATATTTTCCATTCAGCATGATGGCCGGATCCGGCTTGAAGAACGATTTTAAGAGCTGTTTTTTTGGGTAGTTTAAAGGAAAAATCACCATTGTTGTCTGTTTTTCCGGAAAGTAGTTTGTGGCCATTTGCATCGTATACTTCCACCTGGGCACCAACCGCTTTCCTGCCACCGCTAAACTTGCTTTGAGTATGAACAGTATCGCCATCAATCCAGGCAAATATCGTAGCTCTGTGGGCTGACACGGGGGAAGCATATAAAAAAAATATAAAGATAAGGCATACCATATGCCATAATCTGGATTTTTTAATTTCATGCATCTTCAGATGAATTATGTTTTTAAACATATATACCCTCCAATAGTTCGGGTCTTACTTTTCTTAAAAAAAGGGCGCAAGCCGACGTTAATATACCTTCGATTAGCATCACTGGCACATGGGCCAGTACAACGATTTTAGCTGCAGGTAAAAAAGCTTCACCCGTAAAATAAAGTGAGAATCCAACAAGAATACCAGAGAAAAAAACAGCCAAAAATCCTACAAAAAATGCAGATAGGGCAAATACAGATCGTTTCGCGTTTTTTCCCAGGCCCTGTCTGAAAATATAATAGCAGATTACGGCCGGTAGCGCCATATTCAGTGTGTTAACGCCCAGGGTGGTGATGCCCCCATATTGAAAAAGCAATGCCTGCAAAGCCAGCCCTACCAATATGGCTGGAAATGCCTTCCATCCTAAAATTAAGCCGAGCAATCCATTTAAGACAAGGTGAACCGAAGCAGGACCCACAGGTACATGTATCAGTGAAGCCACGAAAAACGCAGCAGACAAAATCCCAATTAAAGGGATCTCATCTTGGTCAAGTTTTTTTAGGCCAATAGCAACCCCAGCGGTGGTCAAAACAGTGCCACCAATAAGTATCGCAGGGGATAATACGCCTTCGGAGATATGCATAAACGTTATATGTGTTTTTAATCTGTGGAGAGTTTTAATTCAACGCCCCGCAAAAATAAGCGGGGCGGTTTGTGTATTATTTCATAGTTTAGTATTATTTTAGCTGCCATTGATGGAATTTTACCCATATCACAGCGCCCAGTTCAACATCTTTTTTTTGGCCTTTCATCTTAAGCTTAAAGTCCGCGGTATTCAGCGCGGCAAATCCCCACCAGCCCGCTTTGGGAACCGCATAGCTGAAAACACCATTTTTATCAGCCTTGATGGTTTGGGTTATCATGTAGGGCGTGGGTGCTTTGGATTTTCCATCTTTATTATAGTATTCGACTTCCACTTCAGCATATGGGACAGGTTTGCCGTTTAACTTTACAATACCTTGAAAAATATTTCCCGCATAAAGACCGAAGGGTTTTGACAACGGTACGATTTCGGTTTTCAGACCGATTTCTTTATCCCACCCTTCATCGTCTTCAAAAGCGGTAACAACGGTTTTTGTGTAATGAATAATAAAGCAGTCCTCTACAGGTTCCCAATAGGGCTCCGGCTCCATCAAAAACTGGTAAACACCGGGTCTTTTAATTTGGTATTCAGTTTTCCATGCTTTTTTCCCCATCCTTTTTATCTCTTTCAGTTTGTCTATCAGGCTTTGTTTATGGTTTCCTGAAATGACACTAACCGATCTGGGTTTTGCTAAATCCATTCCTACGCCTTCGAAGGGATGGGAAAATGAGAATTTAAGGGTGATCGTTTTATTTTCACCCTTCATTACC
>JAFDFT010000287.1 GCA_019309685.1 Deltaproteobacteria bacterium | reverse complement strand
AAACCAACCGGAATCAATATAATAGCCAGCCCGCAAACAAGCAAAGCACCCCATGCAACCGTATTCTTAAACGGCATAGTTCTGAAATAAACATAAATCCAGAATAGAATCACAACAATGAGAATGAGCGCGTTTTCTCTGGTAAGCCCCATACAGCCCAAAATCATTCCCATCAATATCCACCAAAGTCCTTTTGGATTGTGAATGGTCTTTCCCGCCAGATAGAGAAACACGGACATAAAGAAAAAGCCCAGTACCGCTTTTTGAATAAGGCAATCAAAAAAGATTGCCGTTGGATATAAAGCAATCAGCATGCCGGTAATGACCCCGGTTTTTTTTGAAAAGAAATATCGGCCGGCTCTGGCCAGAAACAGGCAGGATGCAGTGCCCATGGCGACCTGTATGATCCGTACAATTAAATATTCTCTGCCCAAAAAAGTATAGATAAGGGCTAAAAAATAAGGGTAAAGAGGCGCCTGGTAAAATACACGGTCACCAAACCAGTTCCCTGAGCTGATCTCGCTCTAACAACGAGCGCGACTAAAAAAATTAAAAGATAAAATAAACTTTCCCTGTTTGGCGTCAAACCTTCATCAGGGGAAACCATTTCAGCAGCTTTTTGTTGTTCGTTTTTAAACCTTTGCTTTCTCATAGAAATATGGCTCTACAATAAAAATGACAAGTAAATAGTAACGAGTAAATAGCAAATAGTTAAAACAAAAAAACAACTGTCTTTCTACTCGTCACTATTTACTCGCCACTATTCACTCTTTACTATTTACTATTCACCTCTTAAAACACAACCCCGGCATATCCCACAAAACTGTCACCCGGACTTTTTTCATAACTCGTAGAATACACGATTTCTTCAGCCTTTTTGGCTCCAAATTCTTTTGCTGTGGCAATAGCTGAGGCAGCAGCTCCCGCGCAGCACGCATTCTGGTTCATCAACGCTTCACTAATAACAAGCTGAGGGTCCATGGATAGCATGGCATTAATCACACGCCTGTCATTTTTTTCACGCACCCAGTCCACAGCCGACTTTCCGCTTCCTTTTGGGTCAAAACCGTAATTTAACCCATAATGCGTTAAATCCGTAGATCCAAGGACCTTCACGCGCAGCCCCAGCTGTTTTGATATATCAGCAACCGCTCTGGCTATCTCTATTGCATCATTAGATGGCGGGACACCAATAGGCACAATTTTCGTATTTTCATAAAAGTATTTCACAAAAGGAAGCTGCAGTTCTATTGTGTTATCCCGAGTAAAACTTCCCTGTTTTTCAATCTTAAATGAAAACCGGGCTGAAAGTTCCTCCGCAAGTGTCTCTTCAATAAGAATCTCACCAAAAGGCGTCTCCCAGGCGCCTTCTTTCATAAGGTAACTGGGGGAACCCGGATGAAGATGCATTCCGTAAATAATAAACGTATCCACAGGCACTTCATCTTTGAGACAACGGATTACATTACACGCGATGCTTCCGGAAAAATACCATCCTGCGTGGGGCACAATGCCCCCTGTTAATTCATCTGCAGGAGTTGATACAGAAACCGCCCCTTCCAAAAAACGGTTTATTTCATCTTCGCATTCAAAAGGGTCCGCAGGATACCAACTCCCGGAAAAATCAGCTTTTCTCACATTCACTGATATCACCTCCTTTTTTTATTTATACTGGCATATGATGCCGTAAATGTCCAATAAATTTGATGCCTTCTCAAAGCTATAAAATATTTAAAACCCGTTATCTTAAGCGTAAAATCATCTATTTTTCTATAATTATGTAAATACTAAAACTAAATATGTATAAACATTTGACATCCTAGGACTCTGACATTATTTTACACCTAGTTTAAATTGATGTTTGATTTTAATAGGATAAATAAATTAAAACTCTCTAAAAACTATAATCTGATATGAATTTGGAGGAAACACATGCCCATATACGAATATCAATGTGAAAAATGCGGCAAAGATTTTGAAAAGCTCATTTTTAGCAGCAAAGATGAATCAATTGCCTGCCCTGATTGCGGCACTAAAAAAGTCAAGCGGCTGTTAAGCACAACCCGTGTTGTTGGTGGGGGGTTGGACAATTGTGCACCCAGTCCATCAAAGGGATTTTCCTGAGCTACCTGATAAAATGCGGCGGTCAGCCGTAAAAAACTTGATGGCTTCGGAATCCGCCTGAGGCGGACTGTGTTGCACTGCACCCTCGCCCTGTTAAATTCTCGCTCTGCGAGACGGCGGAGCCGATTTAACAGGGCAAGTCACTGCAGCGTACTAAAAGTACACTTCATTCCTCAGGATTTGCGTCGTTTGTTGAAGCGAAGCGGAAATCCCGCTATAAGCGGGAAGCTTGAACTTTTTACTTTGCCATAATATTTATAATTTTTTACGAATCTGTAAAACTTTTATATGTAATTTTAAATTCACTTAAAAGGAATAAAATCATGTGGGAGTATACTGACAAAGTAAGAGATCACTTTTTGAATCCTAGAAATGTTGGGGAAATTGAAAATGCGGATGGCGTAGGAGAAGTTGGATCCCTTGCCTGCGGTGATGCCTTGACCCTTTATCTTAAAGTTGATGATAATAAAACAATCGAAGACGCGAAGTTTCAGACATTCGGTTGTGCAAGTGCCATTGCCTCTTCATCCGCATTAACAGAAATGATAAAAGGCAAAACTCTTGACGAAGCAATAAAAATAACGAATGATGACATCGCTGCATACCTGGGCGGGCTTCCAAAAGAAAAAATGCACTGTTCTGTAATGGGAAGAGACGCGCTTGAAGCAGCTATTTCCAATATAGATGGAAAACCTGTCAAAAAAGTTGAAGGAGAAATTGTATGCGAGTGCTTCGGGGTGACTGATCTGGAAATTGAACGTGCTGTCAGGGAAAATGGCCTTAAAACCATTGAAGATGTAACGAGTTATGTAAAAGCCGGTGGTGGTTGCGAAAAGTGTCATGATAATATTCAAAAGATAATTGATAATTCGCTTGGCAATGAAACACCGGTCGAACAAAAACCGTTAAAATTAACAAACATTCAGAAAATAAAACTTATAGAAGAAACACTTCAACGTGAAATAAAACCAGCGCTGGAAAAAGACGGTGGCGGAATTGAGCTTGTGGACGTTGAGGGAGACACTGTAAGTGTCAAACTGTATGGGGCGTGCGCAACCTGCAGCGCCTCACAGGTGACATTGAAGCATTATGTAGAGTCAAAACTAAAAGAACTCGTTACGCCAGAATTGGTAGTGGAGGAAGTGTAAACATGAATACCGTCTATCTGGACAACAACGCAACCACAAAGGTGGCCGATAAGGTCCTTGATGAAATGCTCCCCTATTTTTCAGATTTTTACGGCAACCCTTCCAGCATGCATGCGTTTGGCGGGAATGTTGGCAAAAAGCTTGTTGAGGCACGTGAAAAGACTGCGGCCCTTATTGGCGCTATCCCTGAGGAAATTATATTCACCAGCTGCGGCACCGAGAGTGACAGTACAGCAATCAGGGCAGCCGTACAATCAAATCCTGAAAAGAAACATATCATAACCTCAAGAGTTGAACACCCGGCCGTTAAAAATCTCTGCGAACACTACGCCAAAAACGGGTATCGGGTAACCGTTGTACCGGTTGATAGTATGGGCAACCTTGATCTTGAATATCTACGGCAACATCTTACGGATGACACAGCCATTGTCAGCATTATGTGGGCAAATAACGAGTCCGGCGTCATATTCCCCATTCATGAAATTTCAAAAATGGTAAAAGAAAGAGGGATCGTGTTCCATACAGATGCCGTTCAGGCGGTCGGTAAAATTCCAATGAATATCCAGGATGCAGGAATTGATATGCTTTCGCTCTCCGGCCACAAAATCCACGCGCCTAAAGGAATCGGCGCGCTTTATGTAAAAAAGGGGACAAAATTTTTTCCTTACATGATCGGCGGCCATCAGGAAAATGGAAGAAGGGGCGGTACTGAAAACGTGCCCTCCATTATTGGACTTGGCAAGGCCTGCGAACTGGCCGCGGAGCATCTTGAAGAGATCAACACCCGGGTCAAAGAATTAAGAGATACGCTGGAAAATGAACTGCTGAATCGAATCCCTAACGCTGCCATAAATGGCAACAAAGATGCCCGCCTGCCAAACACAACCAGCGTAGGATTTGAATATGTTGAAGGGGAAGCGATCCTTTTGATGCTTGATCAGTTCGGTATATGTGCATCATCCGGTTCGGCATGTACATCCGGCTCATTGGAACCATCCCATGTGCTACGTGCCATGGGTGTCCCGTTTACATCAGCTCACGGCTCCATACGATTCAGCCTGAGCACCTATACCAGCAGTGAAGAAATCAACTCCGTCATTGATAACATGCCGCCCATTATCGAAAAGCTAAGAGAATTATCACCCTTTTGGAAAAAGAAAAAGGCTGCTGGCTAGCAAACATTGAGGATGGGATCTATTCATTCAATCTTAAAAGATGACTCCTAAATGAGTTTCCAATCCAGAAATGAGCAATTTTTGTTCAATTGCAAGGAAGGCGATAATTTTAACCGCAGGAATACATGAAGTATTTCGAGGATTAAAATTTGAGTCTGACGCAGAAATTGGGCAAAAAGGGCCATTTGTGAATGGAAACTAATTAACTTTGGTTAATACCTTACTGACAAGGTTCAACACATCGATGTCGTGAGCCTTTTTACCGTTAGACTCGGGTCATCGATCCTTCACCAGACGTGGCCGATATAGCAAAAACAGGCATATCGGGGTGTATCTGAAGGATGTTATTTTTCGTTTCTTTGATATCATAATCAAGATACGGAAGCAGATCTATTTTATTTAATAATGCAGCATCACATTCACGGAACATAAGCGGGTACTTCACCGGCTTATCTTCGCCTTCCGTTACACTTAGCACTACAACCCGTGCGTCCTCACCAATGTCAAATTCCGCGGGACATACCAGGTTCCCAATGTTCTCCACTATCAAAAGATCAATCGCATTAAGGTCGATATCCGCTGCTGCTTTTTCTATTACATGTGCGGCAAGATGACAGTCACCGCCGAATTTATCGGTATTCACCTGCACGACAGGCACACCGGTAGCAGCAAGCCGATCCGCATCATTAGACGTGCATATATCACCGACAATAACAGCGCATGGAATGTCAGGTATAATTTCTGATATTGTTTTTACAAGGGTGGTTGTCTTCCCTGATCCGGGCGAACTCATTACATTGAGAACAAACACCTGCTTTTCCTTAAACAGATTCCTGTTTTTTTCAGC
>JAFDFT010000286.1 GCA_019309685.1 Deltaproteobacteria bacterium | reverse complement strand
GTAACTACAGTGGGCAGAGATGAAGAAGCTGTACGAAAATATATAAGAGATCAGGAGAAAGAGGATCGTAGAATTGATCAGCTTAACCTATTTGAGTAAGCAAAAAGTCACCTTGTAGGTGGTAAGTTAATCCGCTTTGAGCGGTTCACATTTTTCAAGCCACCGGTTTTACCGGTGGTATATGACTTAAATGGACACTTTTCTAAGATTAACAAAAATGAAAGCGAGGTGCTCCATGAATCAAAAACAAAACAGACAACATGATGATAGGACAGCTTTGAGCGCTTCAGCACAAACCCCAATAATTATCTATGAAAATTAAGAAAGAAAATCTTGGTTATGTGGAAGGGTGGGTATCGGCAATTATTAATACGATACTCTTCGCAGTAAAACTTTGGATTGGTATACTGAGCAATTCAATTGCCATGATCGCTGACGCATGGCATACATTGTCTGATACATTGACCTCAGTCATTGTCATTTTTGGATTTTGGGTTTCGAATCGGCCGCCAGACGAAGAGCACCCCTTTGGGCACGGAAGAGCAGAACTTATCAGCGCCGTTATTATCAGTACATTGCTCGCTATTGTTGGTGTTAATTTTATGATTGATTCTGTGAATCAGTTAAGACACCGGGAAGCGGTTATTTTCGGGAAACTGGCAATTCTTATATTTTTAATTTCAGCATTCATAAAAGAAGGCTTGGCTCAATTTTCATTCTGGGCAGGCAAACAGATAGATTCAAAAGCATTAATCGCTGACGGGTGGCATCATCGAAGTGATGCCATTGCCGCGGGTTTAATTGTGATTGGCGGCTTGGCCAGTTCATATGTTTGGTGGATAGACGGTGTCTTGGGATTGACCATATCCGTATTGATCTTAAAGGCGGCCTATGATACCTTTAGGCAGACATCCGATATGTTATTGGGAGAAGAAGTGACGGTTCATGTAGAGACTAAAATTAAAGAAATTGTTTGCGAAACAATTGGAGATGAATACATTGCGCATCACTTCCACTGCCATAATTATCTAAAGCACAAAGAAGTGACATTTCATGTGTACTGCCCCCAAAACGAAAGCCTGGAAAAAATCCATGAAAAAGTCGATAAAGTTGAAAAAATAATCAGAGAGCAATTAAGGGTAGAGGCAACCATTCATCCAGAACCAATGAAAAACTATAGAAAATAGGTTCGCAGCATTATTACCCGATACAGACTGATGGAAGCGGCAGCTATCAAGCATTATGATAAATCAAAGTAGAAGGAGTGCAAAATTCTATGGAGAAATTAAATTTCAAAAAACGATTTATTTTTCCTGTGTTGACAGTTTTTTTAGTGATGGCCACATCCTGGATTATTTACAATCTGGCGTGGCGGATTGACACTCATTTCATTCATCAAGCGTTCGCCACCATATTTGGAACGCTTCTTTTTGTATCCGTTACTTTTGGCGCGTTATTTATCTATCCCCTTGCTTATTTCAGGGGCGCCTCATTGACTGAAAGAGTAGCGGCGTCTTTAATCAATCCATTTTTATGGGCAACCAAAGAATGTTTTCGGTTGTTGGTCTCATTTACCTTTTTCGAAAGTCTTTATTATTACTTTAATCCTTTAAGCATATGGCTTTTTTTCGGTGTATTTGCTCAAATGGGACTTGTGGAAATGATATGCAGAAAGAAATTGAAGAATCAGGGGCAGGAAATAACGGCTATGCATCCAGCCGCTTTAGCCGTTTTTTTGGTCAGCCTGTTTCTGGTTATCTTTTTATACGCCTGGGGTCAGGGTGAAAATATTTATGTTATTTTTCTTGAATGGTTCAGAAAGTTTTTTGGCCCGGGTGTAGGCATTATAACATCTACTTAGTCTTTACGAGGTAATTCAATGTTTAAACAAAGAGGAAATATATTTCGTCACCCAATCACCCGACGGGAGATGCTCAAACTCATAGGATCAGCATCCATTGCCAGCACTATGGGGCTTCCCTTAAGCAATATCAATACAGCGCATGCCGGGATATTGGCAGATAGGCCAAACATTGTGTTTATCCTTAGTGATAATTGCCGATGGGACACCATGGGGTTCATGGGGCATCCGTTTATTCAAACCCCTGGTATGGACCAACTGGCCAGAGAAGGGCTTGTTTTTAGAAACGCATTTCATCCCACGCCCCTTTGCAGTCCTTCCCGGGCAAGTATTCTTACTGGAACCTATGCGCACACGCATGGCGTGCTGAACAATCATACGCCCTGGACTGGGCAAAAAACAACTTTTCTGGAGTACATGAAAGAAGCAGGATACGATACGGCATTTGTCGGAAAGTGGCATATGCCGGGAAAAGGCCTGCCAGATATGCCGTATTTAGATCAGTTTGTTTCTTATACATACAGGGAAGGGCAGGGTAGCTATTATAATTGTCCGCTTGTGGTAAATGGAAAAACATTTCCGCCAACAGGAAAATATATCACAGAAGAAGTTACGGATTATGCCATTGATTTCATACAAAAGAACCAATCCCAGCCAGATGGCAAAAGAAATCCGTTTTGTTTATATCTTTCACATCGAACCGCCCATCCACCGTTTATCTCGCCCAAAGGGATTAAAGGGATGTACAACAAAGAAAAAATATCGTTGCCTGAAGAGATTGATTCCTGGTTTTCACGAACCAATGGAAATGTGTTTCAAGGTATTATGATGGGGTCCTATGAAAACCAGTATCGGAAATACTGTGAAACAATCACGGCTATGGACAGGGATATAGCGCGTCTTGTTGATACAATCGATGAAATGGGATTAAAGGACAATACGGTGGTTATTTACGCGGGTGATGACGGTATGTTATGGGGGGAACACAGGTGCCATGGCATAAGAGAGCCATACGAACCTTCGATACGGACCCCATTTATCGTTCGCGCGCCATCTTTGACCAATGATAGTGGCGGTAACAGAGATCAAATGATACTTAATATTGATATTGCACCCACTTTACTTGATATCGCGGGTGTTTCGGTTCCTTCGGACATGGAGGGAGAAAGTATTCTTCCAGTAGTACAAAATAAGGTGGCAACTGGAAGAAAGGCATGGCTCTTGGAATTTTGGAAATATTTTCCTGAAAATACACCGTCATACGTTGGTGTCCGTACAGAGCGGCACAAATATATTGAATACGAGAGGGGCCGTGATCCGGAGCTTTTCGATCTTTTGGCTGATCCTGAAGAAAAGCATAACCTTTATAATACACCGGAGGGGTTAAAACTGGTGCCTGATTTAAAAGAGCTGCTGGTTCAGTTAAAATCCGGGAAAAAGATTGTATAGATTAAAAGTGGCAGTGAAGATATAAAAGATATATTTGATGATCATGGATATAAAAGCCAAAGGGGTTAATATGGCCCCTTTGGCTTTTTTCGATTTTGTTAGATTGCTTCTACTATAGGGTGGGTTTTCAGATATTCAAGCCGATTCAAGCCATTTACGTAGGCTAATGCACTAGCAGTGATAATATCAGGATCCGCTCCTCTGCCAAGGGCAATCAGACCATTTTCACTCAAACGTACGGTGACTTCACCTTGGGCGTCTGTGCCGCCTGTAATAGCACTTACGGAAAATCGCAAAAGTTCTGATGATGTTCCTGCCAATTTGGCGATACTGTTAAATGCCGCGTCAATGGGACCATTCCCATAACCCGCTCCCTGTAACGATCTTCCATTTACCAGAAGTTTTACACTCGCCATGGGGAGCACTGTAGTGCCGCAAGTTACGTGCAGATATTCAAGGCTGAATGTATCTGCGGTTCGCAAAATACCTTCTGTAACGATAACTTCCAGATCTTCATCAACAACGTGTTTCTTCTTATCAGCCAGTTCCTTGAACTTTTTAAAGACCAGTTTAAGTTCTTCATCTGAAAGATCGTATCCCATATCCTTTAAACGATCCTTAAGCGCGTGTCTGCCGGAATGTTTGCCCAGTACAAGTTTACTGGTACTCAGCCCTATGGTTTCAGGTTTCATGATTTCATAGGTCATGGGATTTTTCAGCATACCGTCTTGGTGGATGCCAGCTTCATGCGCAAACGCATTGGCGCCTACAATTGCCTTGTTTGGCTGCACCATCATGCCCGTTATCATGGTAACCAGACGGCTGGTAGGATGGATATATTTTGTTTGTATACCGGTGGTCACCGGAAT
The DNA here is from genome assembly GCA_019309685.1 of Deltaproteobacteria bacterium. Taxonomy (GTDB): domain Bacteria; phylum Desulfobacterota; class Desulfobacteria; order Desulfobacterales; family JAABPS01; genus JAABPS01. The sequence continues at coordinate 203 of JAFDFT010000286.1, read as the reverse complement.
AAAATTCGGTCTTGTATGAAGGGCCATGACCACTTCTTCAAGGGAAGCATTTCCCGCCCTTTCGCCAATTCCGTTTATGGTGACTTCCGCTTGACGGGCGCCTGCTTTGATAGCTGCAACCGTATTGGCGGTGGCCAGCCCCAGATCATTATGGCAATGCACACTAAAGACCGCTTTGCCAATATTGGGTGTATGCTCCATCA
>JAFDFT010000643.1 GCA_019309685.1 Deltaproteobacteria bacterium | reverse complement strand
AGGAAATAGAGAGAAAAAGTCAAAAGTTATTATAAATAATAAAAGGTCAAACCGATAAAGCCTATTTTTTTAGGATATATCGGTAAAAACCGGTTTCAAGTTTTAGGTTTTAAGTTTTAGGTATTTCATAAATCATTTTGAAACGCGAAAGTTTTTACTGATTGCTATTCAGCAGCGCTTTAGCCTTTCAAAAACAGGCCTTATCTTTACTCTAAAGAAACGATATAGTTATGGTTAATGGGCTGATAAGGATATAACTGGTAAAAAATGAGTATCCATCTATTTTCTCATCAATTTTCACCCGATGGGCGAACCGGAGGCTTCCATATGCGGCGTTACTAAGGGCTCGCGATAGTTCATTATAGTTTCACCCTTAGATGCCTTGCATATGAAAGCCTCCAATTCGTGAAAAATCCAGGTATTATACGGGTATAAAATTTACTGCTAAAATATATTGAAAGGAAACATACTTATGGATTTTCGATTAACAAAAGAGCAAGAGATGCTTAAAAAAGCGGTGAGAGAATTTGCTGAAAAAAAGATAGCTCCCTTTGCTGACGAATGGGATGCAAATCATTATTTGCCTGTCAAAGAGGTGATTAAGCCGATGGCTGAGCTTGGTTTTTTGGGTTCCGGCATACCTGAGGAATATGGAGGGGAAGGTATGGGCTTTATGGAATCAATAATTATTACAGAAGAGATCGCCAGAGTCTCGAGTTCTCTTAGGGTTCAAATAAATTTAATCAACATTGGTTGTGCGTACACAATCTATTTATATGGGGCAGAAGAAGCAAAAAAGAAATATATCCCAAAATTATGCAGTGGTGAATATCTCGGTGGATTCGCCATAACAGAACCGAATGCCGGTTCGGATGTTCTTGCGGCAGAAACAATAGCGGAAGACAAAGGAGACCACTGGTTGTTAAATGGTTCAAAGACCTGGATATCAAACGCGAATCAGGCGGATGTTGTTGTTGTATATGCGTATACGGATCGTTCACAAAAAAGTAAAGGCTTTAGCGCTTTTGCCGTGGAGCTTAAAAAATCAGAAGGGGTTTCCACGTCTGATATAGATAAACTCGGTTCACGTTCATCGCCAACGGGTGAAATATTTTTTAATGACACAAAGATCCCTAAGGAAAATATTCTTGGAAACCCGGGTGATGGCGCAAAAATCGTTTTCAGTTCCTTAAACAATACACGGTTGTCTGCAGCTGCCGGTGCAGTGGGGTGCGCACAGGCGTGTCTTGAAATTGCCACAAAATATTGTACAGAAAGAGAACAATTCGGCCAGCCCATTGGGAAATTTCAAATGAATCAGGATATGATTGCTCAAATGTCCGCAGAGATAGAGGCAGCTCGGTTACTGGTATACAGGGGCGCGTGGGAAAAAGATCAAGGCCATCTTAACAATGGACTGGATGTGGCCCAGGCAAAATATTTTGCTGGCGAGGTGGCCATGAAGTGCGCAAATTATGCCATTATCGGCTCTATATAATGAATAGGGAATAAATAGACGTTTTTGTAGGACTTTACTGTAAAGCGTCTCGGCAATTTTACGGGATGAGAAATCTCTTAACCGATCCCTTTTTAGATGCAATTTACGGCCTTGTGAATTGGGTCAGGATTTTTCCTTAAAGGAGAAAAAATAGATTTATTTGTATACACCCAAAGATTGGTTCACTAATAAGCGTTGCGTAATATTAACTTAGATGAAGCCTTTTGAAAATAGGCATTATCTAAGTTACGTGGCGAACAGAGATTATATGACTCGGACTTTCCGGATAGCCCGATAAAATAAAATTGAATTCATTAAAAACATAAATAGGTGAAAAACGTTGGTGACAAAAAAAAATAGCGGTGTGTTTTACGGATGGTTTATTGTAGCTATTGCATTTATTGCCAATTTTATATCCGTAGGCACAGGATTCTATGTTTTTAATGCTTTTATGGAGCCGCTGTGTGAGATTCGAGGCTGGACACGCACGGACGTTAACTTAGCCCTAACAATCGGAATGACTTTTATGCTGTTGGGCCAGATTATTTTCGG
>JAFDFT010000285.1 GCA_019309685.1 Deltaproteobacteria bacterium | reverse complement strand
TGACTTTTTACAACGGAGGGAGTGATATTGAAATTGTTTATTATGGATAAAGTTTCCTGATTGTCAGCTACATGGAGATCAATAAAAATTTCGGAAGGCTTCAACTAAAATTGCACTCCTATTTTATTATTTCAGCCCGCCAGTTTGCAGATCATATTTGCGGCTTTTTCAATTGATAATTCACTTGTGTTTACTACCATATCATAGTGAACATGATTGTCATACCCTTCTTTACCAAATTTTCGAAACAGGTTTGCTCGTTTTTTTTCGTTTGCTGTTACAACCCTCACTGCTTGACTCGAGGAAAGATTATAGTTTTCCTCTATAAATTTCACCCTATCAAGCTTATCAGCTATCAGAAGTACGTGATACGTGTTTTCAAAACCTTCTAAAATATACTGACCTCCCTTTCCGATAATTATTGCGTTTCCTCCATCGGCTATCCGGGAAATCACTTTATAAAGAAGATCAATGTAAATTTCTTCGTCAATATACCCGCCTTCTGTAGCCAGAATTCTTTGGACAAGATTTCTCGATATTATACCGGATAAAAATCTCTGTAATTTTCCGCCGGCCTCTTTATCAACAGATTCTACCCAGTGTTTTGATACATTCGCTTTTCTGGCGACTTCATGCATGATCTCGTCATCAAATACTTTATACCCGAGTTTTTCAGCTACCAATGAACCAACGGTTTTGCCACCCGCACCATATTGCCGAGAAATAGTTATAATCGACATGCTACCCTCCTCTTGCACTTAAAAAAACATTATAGGTTAAATATGTTTTTTATTCCGACAATATCAATTTTAATTTTTAAAATCAAAAGATATCTCTTGATTTTAAGGGAATATGGTCAAATCTTTTGAAGATTTTTTGTTGAAACTATTTTGCTCGTATTAAAAACCAGCCATTTCCTTTAATGTGTAATTAAGTTATCTGTTTAGAATTCTTTCGAATTTAGGATCTTTTACAATTCGGTCAAGATGAGATTTGATTGATTCAATTTTTTTTAAACTGTTAAAGGTTAATTGAAACATATACTCAGAACCTTCGAAATGGTTCGGCGGAATCAGTTTAATACCTTTCGCGATATTAAGATCTTTAACATTTCGCCGAAAAGTTGCCTCAGCCTTTGAAATTTCGGGAAAGCGAATATGTTTTAAACACTTTCGCAATTCTTGTGTTTTTTGATTACGATCAAGATTCTCATCATTCAGTACTTCAGTAAAATATATCTCTTTCATAATTTGATCGGGCTCAATGTCATCTCTAAAAGCGATCTCAGTAATAAGTGAAATAAATTCCCGTTGTCTGTTTAAACCCAAATGAAGTATTTTAAAAACCTCTACAAAGAGATTTGACGTAGAATGATCATGCTCATCTAACATTAGGGCAACCGGCATTGATATAAATCCATCTATTAGCCCTTCCTGAATTGAATCCGTTAGCTCACATATCCTGAGTAATTTGGTTAATAAAGCTTTATCGCACGGTACACCAACAGATTTTGCCGTAACTGTAAGTTCATTCACATCAGAAATGTAGTTCGACAACAATTTTAGTGATCTTGCTTTTTCAACAACATTAAGGGATCTTTGCAGCGTATTCTCAGAAATGGCAATTTCAATGATCTCACGTTCATCAGTAGGATCTTTTATAATCCTAGCCTCTAAGTCAGAAAAGCCCAGTGCTTTTAAGGCAAAGACTCTACGGAAACCGCTGATAATGCAATAGGTCGATTTTTTTTGAATAAGCAGGGGTGGGTGAAGAAGTCCTATGTTTTTTATCGGCAAGTGCTTTTGTACATTTATTTGTTGTAATGAGGTAGAGTTTATCATTTAGGTCAATAGCATCGATCAGGACTTTATCTTTTTTAAAACGCATGGTCTTTGCCGGTAAGCTTATTTAATGCTTCAAGGTATTTTTCACGTGTATTGGTAATAACCTCATCCGGAAGTGAAGGAGCAGGTGGTTTTTTGTCCCAGTTGATAGAAATCAGATAATCTCGAACATATTGTTTATCAAAACTTTTTTGGGCTCCGCCAGGGCGGTAAAGATCTTTTGGCCAGAACCTGGACGAATCCGGAGTTAATACTTCATCGATAAGTATAATGTCATTTCCAACTTTTCCGAATTCAAATTTGGTGTCAGCGATGATGATTCCTTTTTCATCAGCAAGCTGGCATCCTTTATGATAAATATCAAGGCTTAATGCTTTAATTTTTTGTGCATCTAATTGGCCAATCCGTTCAACGGTTTCATTGAAATCAATATTAATATCATGCTGTCCGACATCCTCTTTTGTGGAAGGTGTAAATATCGGTTCATTCAGACGATCTGATTCCTTCATACCTTCAGGTAACTGAATTCCGCAAATGCTTTGGGATTCAAGATATGATTTCCAACCTGATCCGGACAAATAACCTCTAACAACACATTCGATAGGAAGTGGTTCCGTCTTTCTTATAAGTATGCTTCTGTCTTTAAGAATCTCTTTATAGGGCTGGCAGGACTCAGGATAGTCTTCAACATCTCCTGATATGACGTGATTTTCAAGAATGGGTGACATAACATCAAACCAGAATAGTGAGGTTTGAGTGAGGATTTTCCCCTTATCAGGAATAGGATCAGGTAGAACAACATCGAACGCAGAAATACGATCTGAAGCAACCATTAAGAGCGCGTCTCCGAGATCATACATATCTCTTACCTTACCTTTTTTATATAGCTTCAGCTCTGTCAACTCAGTTTTAAATACTGCATCTTTCATAGGATATCTCACATTCAATCTGCAAAACAGGTTTTTAGGGAATCAAAAAAGCGGAATGCATAACTAATACAATTGTTTTAAGATGACTTAAACTCTCTAATAAATTTAGTCATTTGCAGTCTTGATGTGTCATCTAATCCAACGAACTGTATGCCTATATTATATTTATCTTTATCGATAGACTTGGAATGGACAATCTTGCCTTTTATATCAATGAGGGTTTCTTCAAGCACAATGGAAAGCAATATGTTCAGATTCTTATTAATGTTATTGTGTGTTTCAAGCATGATGCCGGATTCTGATACGTTCAGAGTTCTGCCCATCCCGCTTTCAACGATTTTATCGTTTTCATCCATACAAACGTATGAAATAAGGTTTTTTGATGAAACTCTGCTGTTAACCCTTTTGTCACTTTCTGTCATAATCTAAACTTTGAGATTTAAATTTTTATTTTTTCTTTTTAATTTTTTTGTAAAACTCACTCGCAACCATTGTCGTTGCAGTAATGCATGTTGCAACATTTTCAATTAAATTTTTAAACGTTATGGAAAGATTATCATATTCTTTCTGCAAACCAGCGGTTTCAATTTTGCTTATTTTAAAATCTTTTGAAGCATAAACTGAGGCTGAATAGGGTTCATGCCCCATGTCAAAAAATGGTACATTGCCGATAAAATCACGCTCCCCTAGATCAACCAATGGAATGAAAGCTTTTTCAAAATTACGAACAACCGAAGCCTTACCCTTAGCGATTGAAAATAACCGGTTTTCATTATTACCCTGTTTCATTACTGGTTTCCCGCTTATTATTTCGTCTAGATTTAGCTTTCCAAGATAAAAATCAAACGCTCTGTTTGATACCAGCTTTAGTCTCTTATCAAGGCTTTTAATAATATCTTTAAAATCAGAAGACATGTTGGAGAACTCGCTAAAAAGCTGCTGTGAATCAAGCATTCCGAGCTGAACTTCTCCTTTAGCAAATGCCGAAGCGCTCCGGACATTTGATTTGCTAAAGAAAGAAGACATGCTTCCCACAAATGATCCTTCTCCAATCCGAATTATATTGAATTTGCCCTTTTTCGTTTCTTTAATTATATCTACAGTACCATCCAATATGACCCATATCCAGCCGCCGTGCTTACCTTCTTTTACGATTTCATCACCATCTTTGAAATCTTCTTCATCAATGACATACATGTAATCAACTAATGGGCCACGAATTAAAGGAACATGTGAAGATTTTTCAGAGCCGTCAGATTTTTTGGGCTTATAAGAAACAGCTCCCAGTATTTCTACTTGTCCGTCATCCACCATCCTGAGTCCTTCCAGGATGATTTCCATACGGCTTTTCTTAATCGTATTTTTTTTATTTACATCCTGCTCTTTAAATTCAAACTTACCATCCGTCCATCCAAAAAGAGCATACAGACCATCAACACCTGTTAAAGATCCATCGGATGCTTCAACAGGGTTGCCATTATCTAAATATATGACTCCGGTATTTTGAGCATACTTGCTCATTAGGCTCAGGATACCTGTGCTTCCGTTCGCACCAAGTAATTGTAATACTTCGCCCAGGTTGAGAAACTTCAGATCTCCAGTTAAAGATGAACCATTACTCATAGGTAGTAGCTATTATTCTGCCCATTTAAATTCTTTTTGAAGTGCTATAAGGGTTAATTTAAGGCATTCTTTTAATGTTTTGCCAACCCCTTCGCCATTAATGGCACTTGCAGAGAATGAAGGAACTTTAAGCTGTTTATTGAGATCATTTTCCATTTGATCAATTGAAAGTAGTGGAACAAGATCTTCAAGATCTCTTTTGTTATATTGCATTACAAGAGGAATTTTAAATACATTCTTACCATGTTACTTTAAATTGTCACTGAGGTCTTTTAATGAGTGGATGTTATAATCTCTTCTTACTTCAAATGAATCGGCCACAAAAACAATTCCATCAACGCCCTTTAAAACAAGCTTTCGAGTTGAACTGTATTGCACCTGACCTGGAACGGTATAAAGATATACCCTTACATTGCATCCTTTTATCTTTCCAAGCCCCACAGGGAGAAAATCAAAAAAGATAGTGCGGTCTCCCTCAGTATTAATTGATACCATATCCTCAGTAACATGAGACTTAAACGCTTTGAAAATGTATTCCAGGTTCGTTGTTTTTCCGCCTCGACCCGGACCGTAGTATACTATCTTGCACTCTATTTCCCGTTTTTTTTGATTAAAATTTGCCATGAATAAACACCAATTAAATATGCTTTAGTTTCTATCCATTAATTATTCTTTTCCGCTCCGGAATGATGGGACGGAATGGTACCTATTCCGGAGTTGGAAACACCTTTAGATGCTCCCTCTTTTGAAATTGTACGAATGGACGGGCACTAGTTATTAATAATTTGAACAATATCCTATTCAGATGATATTTCCAATTTAATTTTAGTATTTCGCTTAATAATCTATTTAATATATTATAAAAAAAAGCTAAATGAGAAGTTACTCATTTAGCACTTGTATGTCAAGGCTGCAATCCCCTTTATTCGTGCCAGAACTTATCATTATTTTTGATGAAATTACACATGAACTCTTTAAAATTGAAATCGGTGTAAAAAATTGGGCATTATTTAAAACCTGCCCCTCATTTAAACTATTGATAAGATCTTGATCTTTACCGGAAATAATAAAGTTTAGCTGGTTTCCAGATTGTAAATTAACGTCAAATTCTAAAACTTTTCCCTTTTTCGGGCCGTTTTCTATGACAATGCCAATTGAGCTGATATCTAAAAAATCTTCATCATTTTCAGATAATTCTTCAGATATACTTGCTGTATCTGGCTCAGCACCCAAGATTTTCTTTATCGGTGCTGAAAGGGTTGTGTTACTGTTCTTTTTCTCTAATAATCCCTCAAGGAAAACTTTAATTTTTTCGACATGTTTGGTTGGGAATGTATCGTCGGAAACCCATTTTTCATATTGAGCAATTGCATCATCTACAGATTCGATAGCCATATGACATCGAAGAATATTCTTTGCAGCAATAACACGTAATGATTTATTATTTAATAATTTTGCAAACTCACTTAAAGATCTTTTGTATTGTCCGAATCGTGCGAGTGCGATAGCCCCTTCTAGTGTTGAAGCATCTTTGTCCCCGGAAGATAAAAGCTCATTTTTATCAATATCCTGTTTTTCGGTCGACATTTTTCCTGAACTTGATATTTTGCCATGAATATCCTCTAATGGGTATGCCTCATTCACTTTTTTTTCAATTGACTCAAGGAGTTTCTCGCTATTGGGAAAATCAGGATTGGTTTTAATTAAATCGACAATGTCATGGTATCTCTGACTAGCCTCTTGAGACAATCCTTGCGACCTATAAATTTCAGCCTCCTGCACT
>JAFDFT010000284.1 GCA_019309685.1 Deltaproteobacteria bacterium | reverse complement strand
AATGCCGGAGTGGTGAAACTGGTAGACGCAGAGGACTCAAAATCCTCCGGAGGCGACTCCATCTCGGTTCGATTCCGAGCTCCGGCACCAAACAAAAACAAGGGGTTAGCTTGGATTGGCTTTCCCTTTTTTTGTATCTGAAACAGCCGCCTGGCTTTTTATTTAAATTCCAAGAAGTTGTTATTTCATAACACTATATGATATAAACCCAATGGTAATTTGATGTGACTCTTTATCTGAAAATTGCATAGCGTATTCGATGGAAATTTTTACAGAATTTGGTTACACTGGACTTTTTTTATCCTCATTTTTAGCAGCAACAATACTGCCATTGAGTTCAGAAGTTGTTCTGAGTATTTTATTATTGAATCATTTAAATCCTGTATTACTTGTAAGCGTTGCCACCTTAGGAAATGTGCTTGGATCATTTGTGAATTATGCAATTGGGATTTGGGGGAGCATGTTTATCATAAGAAAGGTTTTAAGAATTTCAGATCATGAATTTTCAAAAGCGAAGCAGCGATTTAATAAATATGGCGTGTTTAGCCTTTTCTTTGCCTGGGTGCCTGTGATTGGTGATCCATTAACAGTTGTTGCCGGTGTACTGAAAGTGAGAATTTTAATATTTTTTATCCTTGTAACATCAGGCAAATTGATTCGGTATATAATAATTAGCTATGCAGTCCTGACATAGAAGATGTTGAATTCTGAGTTGAAGAGCGAATCATTCCTGAACAAATTGTAAAATATAAACAGGATTTCCATCAGAATTATAGTATAAAAAGGGTGGAGTCATTGAAGTTTGATCAAATTTGGTAACCCCGTGAAGCGTGCATCAAAGCCTTGAGCACATAACCTAACAACTATATATTTAAAATGAGTGTATTTAAACCACCTCAATCAAGTTCTATCCGCTTTCGCAAGGGCACAGCTGACCATTGGAAAAATGCTAAAGAACTAAATCAGGTACTGCATAGTCTGCCTGGATATTTCAGAGCTGTCCTTCTGGATCTGATTGATAATCCAATGACAAGTAAAGAACTTATGACTGCGATAAAAAATATCGAAATGCAAATGTCCGGGAATCAAAAAAGAAAGTTTCAAAAAACAGACGTTAAAAAGGATATTGATTTTGCAATAAATTGCAGTGTTCTTGAAAAAATATCTGGAAAATATGTTTTAACGCCAGGCGGATTGGAAATAGCACAACATATGAAAGAAGTTATCCCGCTCTTTTTTAATACGTTATTATCAACAAGAACGGTTACACTTATAACAATTATTATTCATATCCTGCTAAGTGTTGTAAAACTGGTTTTTGGCTTTTTGTCACAATCAGCGGGTCTGATTGCAGACGGCATAGATAATACCGTAGATACGATTTCTTCTATATTGGTTTGGTTTGGCATTAAATATCAGAAAGATAAGATTGCTTCATTATTTATTATCATTATGATGGCTGCATCTGTTGTCGGCATTGTCATTACAGGTATCAATAAAGTGCTTCATACCGTACCTGTCAAGGAAGGATTCATTGCTTTTGTTGCATCTGCAATCAGCGGATTTGTTATGCTATTACTTTCCGCTTATCAATACATTACAGGTAAAAAAACAGCCAATTTTTCAATTTTATGCCAAAGTGTGGATTCTCGTAACCACTTTTTAACATCTTTGCTTGTATGTGCGGGTATATTAACGTCATATATCGCTGATGTTTTCACACAGAGCTGGTTATATTATTCGGATGCAATCGTGGCGATAATTATTGGTATTTTAATCGCAAAAGGTACATTTGAATTGATTATCGAATTTCTTAAACCCGAGGATGAGGCAACGGGTATATCCCATTTTGTCGAAAAAGCACGCAAAAAGATGGAAATGAAGATTGTCTATCAATGGCTATCGAGCGAGTTGAAAGAGAGAAGTATGAGCTATAAAGAATTGCATGTACGATTTGAAAAGCAATTTGCGAGCAGACCCCGACAATTCATACGCTGACAGGGATCGGTTATTTGCCAAAGACGCGCGATGAGTTACGATATTTTTTAGCTGCGTTTTCTGAAAAAAAGAAAATTATAATAAAAGATAATAAATACTCAATGAATTTTTAGCTTCGCCTAATCACACGTTCAAGCCGATGAAAAACATGGCAGTGGATAAGAAAAACACATAAGCGCTGGCATTCTATAAATGCGAGGCATACACCCAGGGCTTCAATTGCTTGTGAAGGTGATTACATTCAGTTTGCATTATGGAAAGGATTGAAATTTGAAAGGATGAAAACAATTGTCAATGGTGATGGAATTTGTGATATGAGGTTTATCAAAAAAGAAACTCGAACATTTAAAGGTTAAACTACAGAAAATTAATTAGCTGGGAAAGCAAAATGCAATTAATTAAGAAAATATCGAGATTTCTCAGTCAGTCAGGTAGTAAAAGTCCGACAGTACATGGAAAGGTTTTCGTAATTATTTCTATAATTGTTTTCGGCTTTGCGGCTGTAGTATTTTTGTATTCCAAATGGTGGGTCCCAAATCAGAAGATGCGTGAACTCAACTGGTGGGAGCATGCTTCAAAAGACGAGATACGCAGGGTGAGCCACCAGGTCTTGCGTTTTCCCATCGGAAACCATCATGATGCGTTTATCGCGCTTGAAAAGATCGGAAACGCTGAATCTGTACCCATTCTTATTCGGGCTCTCAAATGGCAGGATCAGCCAGGAGAGGACGGCTTCATGGTTTGCACCACAGATCTATTGCCTTAGCGCTTTGAGATTGCTAACAGGCGTTGATCAAGGAATATCTTTTGACGCGTGCGTGGAATGAATTGCGTTTTAACAATAAGGGGTAGGCCTGATGTCAATCCGGAATTTTCGTTAGATGAGTTGATTGTTAGAATAATTAACAATGCCTATTTTAAAAATTATATATGAAGAAGTCTCAGAGAATTGATTACTTCTTAATTTCTATAAAACAGGATTAGTTAATAAAATCGGCTTATAGATTGAAATTATTAAGTTTTTATGATACATTTATCTATCTTTTAAATTGTGTATTGAGTTTGAACAATGACATCCCATATACCTTCTTTGAACCGATTTGATAGTTTGCCTGAAAAATGAAATTTCTTATTAATTAAAGTGGTTATATAAAGAACATTTTGATCATTATCGTATTGAATTATCCCTAAAGTTTTCAGCTAATCCTGCCGATACAAGTTTCAAGGAAAGATCTTATGCGCGTACCAAGCTATCAAATATATAATATATTAAACATTTACAGCAAACGGGTGAGTAAGAATGGGACTTCTTCTATGGAAAAGTTCAATGGAGACACATCCAGGTTTGATAAGCCAAATACTTCAGCAGATAGGTATCGCAAATTGATCATGCAAAAGGTGACGAGAAGTATTGTCTCTAAGATAACGTGTTTAGACTCGAACGATAAATGTAGTCAAAAGATAGCAGAAAACATTAAAGACTATGAAGGGAAAAACGGAAGTACAGATGAGACTAATGGAAACACGTTTGTTTTTAATGCGATAGATAGGAACAGTAAAAAGACTAAAAATCTACTTTTAATTGATAAGTCCAGTTTTTTAGCCAAATAAGCTGAATGGGTAGCTTGAAAAAAAGAGACCTTTGAAAAATCCTGATTTTTGTTAAATCTCAAGGAAAGCGATAATTTTAACCAGAGGAATACATTGAGTATTTCGAGGATTAAAATTTGAGCTTGACGCAGAAATTGGAAAAAAAGTGGGGTTTTGCAAAGGTCTCAAAATGATAAGAGGCGGGACTACTAAAGAAATAGTATGATCGATGCTATGCACGCCAATAATGCTCGCAAGCCGAATTTTTATTTTACCCAAAGGCATAGAAAGTTTGACCTGGGTATGATGGGAAGTCAGGCTGCTGTTTCGCCAGGGGTTATCTGGGCAGGAGACATCGCCTATTTATCAGGCGGCTCAAAACTGATGCCCTCGGCAATGGCGTCTGATTCTTGGATGGGAAATAATAAAGATTGGTCTAGCAGGCTGGAAAATATCAAAGGGCTTGTGATCAGTGACAGGTATGAGATTGACGCGGAAAGGTTGGCTGAAAAGATGCTGGGTAATATGGTAGGCGTATTGATGGCCAGTTGAGACCTCGAAATAAATTGACTAGCCACCCCAGTGAAATATTCCTCTGGAATTTTACGGGACAGGCAGACATACACGGATTTACCCTATTAAATACTGAGATAAAAAGATGAACCGCCCCGGTTAAATACGTTGCACTGCAGTTCGGAATTTCACGGGGCATGCAAAGACGCGAAGGGCGCGAAGGAGGTTTTTGCTTTTTCTTATTTTCTTATATGGAAAATAAGAAAAACAGAACTTTCTCATGATTTT
>JAFDFT010000029.1 GCA_019309685.1 Deltaproteobacteria bacterium | reverse complement strand
TAACACCCAGCGCGGAGAGGGAAGAAGGGTATTACTTTACCTGGACCCCGGAGGAACTGGAGCAAATATTAGGGCCGGAAAGGTATAGGGTTGTTAAACGATATTATGCTGTGGGACCGGATAGTATTTTTGAAGGAAGGCATATATTAAATAGAACTAAAAATCACAAAGATATCGTGGATGACCTTGGTATGTCGGAAGAAGAACTATTCGCTGTCATTGATGAGTCAAAAAAGTTGCTGTATCAAGAGAGAAACAAAAGGCCTTTGCCATTAAGGGATGAAAAAATCATTACTTCCTGGAACGGATTGACGGTTTCGGCTTTTGCGAGGGCAGGTCTGATTTTAGAAAATTCACAATATGTCGATTGTGCAATTCGAGCCGTTCAATTTATTTTTAACCACTTATACAGTGATGGCAAACTGTATCGAAGTTATAAGGATAATCATGCGAAACATAAAGCCTATCTTGAAGACTACGCGTTCTTTATTTCGGCGCTGATTGATCTTTATGAAGCCACATTTGATGTAACATGGCTTCAAAAGGCCATTGAAGTGGAAGCGGTGATGGCTGAAGCATATGAAGATAATGAAGGCGGCGGATTTTTCATGACAGGCAGGGGTCACGAAGAATTGATAGCTAGAGAAAAACCGAGTTATGATGGAGCAATGCCTTCAGGAAATTCAATTGCCATACTGAACATGCTTCGTTTAAATGACTTTACGGGCAAGAGCAGGTATCGGGAACGATCAGAAAAGGCATTAAGGGCATTTTTAGGAAGTGGTCAGGCCAACCCAGCGGCAATGTCAGAAATGCTTGTCGCACTTGATTACTTCCTGGATAAGTCCAAAGAGGTTATTATTGTAGTACCCGAAGAAAAAGGCGAGGGTTTAAAAATCTTTATGGAAGCATTTAGAAAAGAATATGTTCCTAATCGTGTTTTGGTTGCAGTAAAAGAAGGGAAAGGCTTAGAAGTTCAGGCAGAAATAATTCCGTTACTTAAAGGCAAAATCGCCAGCAAAGGGAACGCCACTGCGTATATTTGTGAGTCGGGTTCATGCGAGCTTCCCACAACAGACCTGGAAGTATTTAAAAAACAGATCCGTAGTACTGATAAATACTGATTGATAAAAATACCACATAGTGGTAATATTAGATGTTAGTTATATTACTGAAATAATGAATATCTTGAATAGATTTTGCCCAGCAGGGTTGATGACTCTATAAGGGGCCTAGGGGCCGAGGATTCAGGGGTTCTGGGGAAATGCTTAAATCCTATAAAGTATCGAACGTTTAGATATTTTTTATGTCGATTGAAAAAGCCCTAAATAATAAATATCGAATAATGAACACTGAATATCGAATATCGAAGGCATGGTTTAAAATATAGGCGACGCAAAAAGAAGATAAAAACAATTAGAAACCTTAGGCCCCTTGTCGAAGAACCCGATGATTTTCGAGGGGAACTCTTTTTCCAAAATTTATTGGGAGAGATCTTCAATAAGAATAAAGTATTTAACAGCAAAATCATCTATTATAAGAGATCATTATGGACAGTAAAGAATTTAAACAATTTAGGAGCAGGCTCCAAAAAACGCAGAAACAAATGGCAAGACTGCTTGGTACTTCGACTAAAGCGATCCATAGTTATGAACAGAGATGGCGCTCCATCCCTCCTCATGTTGAAAGGCAGGTACTGTTTCTTGTTTCAAGGTTAAATCATAATGGTAAAAAGCAGCAGAAATGTTGGACCATGCTGAAATGTCCTAAAAAGAAAAAAGAACAATGCCCGGCGTGGGAGTTTAAGCTTGGTCAACTTTGCTGGTTTATTAATGGCACCATTTGCGAAGGGGAACCACAAAGTAACTGGCAGGAAAAGATGGAAATGTGCCGGTCGTGCGAGGTTTTCAATTCTCATTTGTGCTGACTTTTTACAAGACAGTTAACATGTAAGGAAGACAGGAAATGAATTCAAAAAAAGATTATCGCTTTGGGACAAAAGTGATCCACAGTGCTCAATCACCGGAAGATTGGCAGGGAGCCACGCTTCCCCCTATATATCAGACCACGTCTCATGTTCATTCGACTGCTGAAAATCTTAGCGATACTTTTGCGGGGAAGACAGACGATCATATTTATATGCGGCTTACCAATCCGACCAACCGTGTACTTGAAGAAAAATTAACCTCGCTGGAGGGGGGAATGGGCGCGATTGTCATGTCTTCCGGCATGGCGGCAATTTCAAATACCTGCATGGCGCTGCTGCGCGCAGGAGATGAGTTTGTGTCAGGCAATTCGCTTTTTATGTCCACGTATCTGCTGTTTGCGAAGGTTTTTTCAAAGTATGGGATTACGGCTAACTTTGTTGAATCAACAGATATGGAGGCTATTGAAAAGGCCATTAACAAAAAAACCCGGTTTATTTATCTGGAAACCATTGGTAATCCCAAAATGGATATTCCGGATTTGACCCGTGCGAAAGAGATCGCGCGAAAGTATGACATACCTTTGCTGGTTGACAATACGATAGCGTCACCTTATTTATGCAGGCCTTTTGAATGGGGCGCTGATGTGGTGATCCATTCAACGACAAAATATTTGAGCGGGCATGGCGCCACAACCGGCGGAGTCGTTATTGACAGTGGTCAATTTAAATGGTCCGAAAAGCGGTTTCCGGATTTTAAGCCATTTATTGAGAGAAAAGGCCCACTGGCTCTCATTGATAAAATATGGCGGGAGCATCATATAAATTTTGGTACGACACAGGCGCCGATCCATTCCTATCTGACAATGATCGGGCTTGATACACTGGCGGTACGAATGGAAAGGCACATGTTAAACACGATAGCCGTGGCAAGATATCTTGCGAATCAGCCGGAAGTAAAATGGGTCAATTATCCCGGCCTTGAGGATCACCCATATCATAATACAGCCCGTAAACAATTCGGTGATAAAGGATTCGGGGCAATGATGGCATTTGGTCTCGCAGATCAAAAGAGCTGCAAGCAATTCATTAACCATCTTCATCTGATTTCCCATCTGGCGAACCTGGGGGATTGTAAGACGCTGGTCATTCATCCGTACTCTACCCAGTATGTTGCATTTGATGAGCCCACCAGAAAAAGTCTATCCATAACACCGGATATGATCCGGCTGTCTGTAGGCATTGAAGATGTCGCGGATATATGTGAAGACCTGGACCAGGCATTGCAAAATGAGTGAATATATCGAACATGATATAGATGGGAATTCAGTGGGGATTGTGAAAAAAAAGGTTTTTACTTGCGCAACCCCTCCTGATGGTATGTTGCTGGATAACGGGGTTAAATTCGGGCCCATAACCCTCACTTATGAAACCTATGGCACGTTAAATATGGAAAAAGATAACGCCATATTGATTTCACACGCATTAACGGGCGACGCTCATGTAGCCGGTTATCACGGTGAAGATGATGATAAGCCGGGATGGTGGGATATCATGGTCGGGCCTGGCAAGGGTATTGATACAGAAAAATATTTTGTCATCTGTTCCAATATCCTCGGCAGCTGCATGGGTTCGACCGGCCCCTCTTCAATTAACCCTGATACAGAAAGGCCGTATGGGATGAATTTCCCGGTTGTTACGATCAGTGATATGGTAAAAGCACAGCGGCTGTTAATTGATCACCTGGGTATTAAAAAACTCTTGTCCGTTATTGGCGGGTCGATTGGCGGCATGCAGGTCCTTGAATGGTGTGTTCAATCCCCGGATACGGTTTTTTCAGCAATACCTTTGGCTACGACGACGCGTCATTCAGCTCTTGCCATTGCCTTTAATGAAGTTGCCCGGCAGGCAATTGTTGCGGATCCGAATTGGCAAAAAGGAGACTATTATCAAAACGGACGAAAACCGGATTTGGGCCTGGCTGTGGCGCGGATGATTGGGCATATCACCTATTTGTCGGATGAGTCGATGCGGTTTAAATTTGGACGGGAACTGCAGGATAAAACCGATTTTTCATTTAATTTTGACGCGGACTTTCAGGTGGAAAGCTATCTTCGGTATCAGGGCAAAAAATTTGTAGATCGGTTTGACGCGAATTCATTTCTTTATATTACAAAGGCGGCGGATTATTTTGATCTTGAAAATCAGTACGGATCAGGGTCAGCCGTTGAAGCTTTTTCCAAAACAAGAGCAAAGTTTCTGGTTGTGTCTTTTACATCCGACTGGCTGTATCCGACCTATCAGTCACGATTGATGGTCAAGGCGATGAAGAAATGCGGCCTTGATGTGAGTTTTTGTGAAATTAAGGCACAGTGTGGTCATGACGCTTTTTTACTGCCCAATGAAAGGCTTTCTTCTCTGATTAGCGGTTTTTTAGATGGTGCACAGCATGAAATCAGTAAGTAATCACATACGATACGATCTTGGTTTAATTGCGTCATGGATTGATCCTGGATCCAGAGTACTTGGGCTTGGGTGTGGAGATGGAGAGCTTCTTCACTTTTTAAAGAAGCAAAAACAAGTAAAGGAAACCGGTGTAGAGATTGAGGAGTCAAAGGTTGCTGAATGTATCGAAAAAGGGCTGTCCGTGATTCAGGGCGACATCAATGAAGAGGTTGAAGATTATAAAGACAATACGTTTGACTATGTGATTTTAAGCCAGACACTGCAGCAGGTGTATGAACCATCGAAACTTATCCGATCCATGCTGAGGATAGGAAAAACGTGTGTCGTCAGCTTTCCAAATTTCAGCCACTGGAAAGTACGGATGCATCTTTTAATCACAGGATACGCACCTGTGACAAAGCAGCTTCCGTATCAGTGGCACGATACACCAAATATCCGCGTGATCACCATAAAGGATTTCAGAAAATTTATAAAGGAAATGAGTTATGCAATTTTGAAAGAAACAGCGATTAATACTGACAGTCAGGATAAACGGGGGGACATTGTCAAGGTTTTACCGGCCTTTCGTGCCACCTATGGTATTTTTATGATTGGGAACCGGCCCGACTGATGAACAGTAAATAGCAAATAGTGACAAGTAAATAGCAAGGATATTGCTTTGATAAGATCATTGAAAAACAATCACTTGAACCCTTGGCCCCTAGAGTCATTGGATCCTAGCTATTTTTTCTTAAACGATTGAGAAGAGAAGTATAATTTACAAAATAAAACAAAAAGAATAAATAGTATGAAAATAGAATCCATTTCAGTCAGCACAAAAAAAGGGACGCGTAAAGTTCAGGTGGTCTCAGCAAACCTTGTCGTGAATCATGGCGTTGAAGGAGATGCGCACGCGGGTTCATGGCACAGGCAGGTCAGCTTTTTATCGTCTGAAAATATAGAAAAAACACGGAACCAGGGATTAGATGTAACATTTGGCGATTTCGCGGAAAATATTGCTACATCAGGCATTGACTGGAAAAACATACCGATTGGTACAAGGGTAAGGCTGGGCGAAACCGCTGTAGTAGAGATCACTCAGATAGGCAAGGAGTGCCATAAAAAATGCGCTATTTACTACCAGGCCGGTGATTGCATCATGCCAAAGGAAGGCGTTTTCGGCCGTGTTCTTGAAGGAGGAGAAGTTCGCTGCGGAGACGCGGTAAGTCTTTTTTTGGATTCGGATCCGCTTGAGGAAAAATGTTGAAGGGTGCCTATGGAAACATCAAAAATTAAAAGCATATTATATTGTCAGGAAAGTATGTGCCGCTCTTATGATCAGGGGCTGATTATTGAAGAACCTTTATCCATAAGGGTTGATGGAGAGCCCTATTCGGTTGTTATGCGAACACCGGGGGAAGAAATCAGCCACGCGGCAGGGTTTTGTCTGGCGGAGGGGCTCATTGATCATCCGGAAGACATCGGCACTATTGGTTTGTGTGATGAAGATGATACCAATGTGGTGACCGTGACGCTTCAGCCCGGAAGGAGAGATAAGGTAAAAGACTTGTTGGAAAGAAGGGGCTTTGTCAGTCAGACAAGCTGCGGAATTTGCGGGAAGGAATTGATCACGGACATGCAGCAAATCCTTACACCGGTTAAGGATGAAGCAACAATAACCGTAAAGCAGGCGATTGAATGTGTGGATAAACTTATTGGCCGGCAAGAGCTTTATAAAACAACACGGGGCGCACATTCGGCCATGATATTTAACTACAACCTCGAGTCTTTGTCACAGGCTGAAGATGTGGGGCGGCATAACGCGCTGGACAAGGCCATCGGAAAGGTGTTTATGGATGGAAAACTTGAAAGCGCTTGTCTGGCAGCGCTCTCTTCACGTATCAGCTATGAACTGGTCCAAAAGGCAAATCGTGCGGATCTTGTTTTCCTGGTTGGCATGTCGCGACCGACGTCGCTTGCGGTTGAGCTTGGGCAGGCCATGAATATGACGATTGCCAGTATTAGAGAAGGAGGACTCTTGATTTTTTGCGGGAGTGAGAGGTTTGTGGATTTAAAAGATGACAGCAAAAAGGAACTAAAAAATGAAAGATGATTTTACTGAATCAAAAATATCGTGCAAAACAGAAGTTGAAACTTCTTCTGCGCACAGATCTCAGCTTGCTGATATCGCAGAGAAAATCATTAAAAGCTGTGATGACACGGAATGCTATATACATATCGATTATGACCCGATTCCATCGAATGCAACGGCAGTTGAGATTATCAATAGGCTAAAAGAGATCCTTTTTCCCGGCTATTTTAACAGGGAGAAACTGGATCCGGTAAACCTGAAGTACAGCATGGGGCAGTCCGTGTCTGTTCTTTTTGACATGCTTTCTTTGCAGATATCAAACAGCATCAGGCACGATTGCCTGCGTTATAACCTGGAGTGCAGTGATTGCGGTGAAAGGGGACAAAAGGCGGCACTTGAATTGTTGGCAAAAATTCCATTTATAAGGAAAACACTTGGCACTGACGTGAGCGCGACATTTGAGGGAGATCCCGCGGCGAAAAGTTATGATGAAATCATTTTCAGCTATCCGGGGATATTCGCGGTGATGGTGTATAGGGTCGCGAATTTGCTTTATAAAATGGATATACCGCTTTTCCCTCGTGTGTTAACAGAGCACGCGCATAGTGTGACGGGAATCGATATTCATCCGGGTGCTAATATTGGGGAAAGCTTTGTGATCGATCACGGGACAGGGGTTGTGATTGGTGAAACAACAAAGATTGGCAACAATGTCAGGATATATCAAGGGGTAACCCTGGGTGCACTCTCTGTGCCTCCGGGCGGCGGTGAAAAGCTGAAGGGTAAAAAACGCCATCCCACCATAGAAGATGATGTAACAATATACTCGGGGGCAACGATTCTGGGTGGAGATACAGTTATCGGTGCACGTTCTGTAATTGGTGGAAATGTATGGATCACCGAATCCATACCGCCGGATACGACCGTTATTATAGAAAATCCAAAGCTGATATATCGATAGGGATTGTCTTAAAGAATGAGGAGATCTTAAAATTTACCGTGAGTTGTGCAGCAGGAACAAGTGAATAGTGACAAGTGAATTTAATAGTGAATAATAAATAGTGAATAGTGACAAGTAAATTTAATAGTGAATAGTGACGAGTAGGTAGAGAAAAGTAAAACGAACACGTTTTAAGTTTTAGGTGTTAGGTAAAAATTAAAACTTATAGCACTTGAAGCCTGGGAGGATGCTATGAAGACGAAATCGAACATTGTCAGTACCATAGGAGCAACACCGCTGGTTCGGCTGAACAGGATCGCTGAGGGGGTGAAGGCCGATGTTTTTGCGAAACTTGATTTTTTTAATCCGCTTGGCAGTGTAAAGGATCGAATCGGCGCGGCGATGATTCAGGATGCCGAAGATAAAGGGTTGCTGAAAAAAGGAAGTATTATCGTAGAACCGACAAGCGGAAATACGGGTTTGGCTTTAGCTTTTGTATGCGCGGCAAAAAAGTATAAACTTGTTTTAACCATGCCGGAAACCATGAGTGTTGAAAGACGGCAGTTGTTGAAGCACCTGGGAGCGGATCTTGTATTGACACCTGGCAGTGAGGGAATGAAAGGGGCTATTGCAAAAGCAAAAGAAATATTAGATAGCACACCCAACGCGTTTATGCCGAACCAGTTTTCAAATCCGGCCAACCCTGAGATTCACAGAAAGACAACGGCGCAAGAGATATGGAATGATACGGATGGCAAAGTAGATATGTTCGTGGCAGGCGTTGGCACCGGCGGTACCATTACAGGTGTATCAGAAGTGTTAAAGGCCAAAAAACCATCATTTCAGGCAATAGCCGTTGAACCGGCCGATTCTCCTATATTATCCGGCGGTGAAAGCGGTCCGCATAAAATCCAGGGGATTGGCGCCGGTTTTATTCCCGAAGTTTTGAATACACAAATTATTGATGAAATTGTTACGGTTTCCAATGAAGATGCTTTTGAAACGTCACGAAGGCTCGCTGCATCAGAGGGAATTCTTTGCGGTATATCGTCCGGCGCGGCAGCCTTTGCGGCCCTGAAAGTGGCGGCACGGCAGGAAAACAAAGGAAAGCTTATCGTTGTTCTTCTGCCGGATACGGGAGAGCGATATTTAAGTACGGACCTGGTTAGTTTCCATCCATAAAAGGCCCTTTTGCGCAATCTTTGCGTCAATCTTCGGAATTGCTTGTGCGACGTACAAATGAGTACGCCTCCGCGCAATTCCTTGACCTTGCAAAAAAATGCTCATTTCTGGATTGAAAACAGTATTAGGGGCCTATCTTTGTAGGTGGGAGTTATTAAATAGGTTCCCAGACACTTAGGATTGACGGAGAAACAATTCGTTAAGCGTCTACGGATTCAACAGTTACGTCGGGAAACTGTTTTTGTATATATTTTTCGATTCCCTGCTTCAGGGTCATTTGTGACATGGGGCATCCCTTGCAGGCGCCAGTCAGTCTAACCTTTAAAAGGTTATTATCAAATTCCACAAATTCAACATCACCGCCATCGGCCTGAAGTGATGGTCTGACCTCATTTAAAATTGATTCAAGTTTTTCTTTCATCGGATAGGCTCCTTTTTTAAGAATTGAATCAGTATCCCACAAAGTAGCAATTCTTGTCAAGTCACGAAAGGATTAACTAAAACCCCGTTCTTTTCTTTAAAGAACGGGGTTTTGAATGAAAGTTTATCTATATGGCATTTCTATTATTTTGGGATCACCTCTTTTGGTTTGGTAGTATTTCCCGTGGCATTGGGGAAATCTTCCGCCTTATATGCCTTTTTGTTATGTTTAATCAACTCCCGGGCTTCTTCCATGTAATTGCTATAACGTTTTTTGCATTCATAAAAGCCGTGCCACCATGTGTAGTCAGGCGCCATCATTGCCGCGCCCATTCGGGCTCTTCTTCCTTCATGATGCCAGAGTTCATAATATTCAACTTCAAGCCTTTCATCGAAGAATTTTGTTTTGTCCAGAAGGCCCTTTTCATAAAGATTGTCCAGCATTTTTTTGGCTGGCTTAAAGTAGACATTGTTATATTCTTCAACTACTTTATCCAGTTTAACATAGTGATTATCCACCCATACTTTACCGTGACATTGATTGCAAACCTCCTTCATTTTATTTCGTTCGTTTTCCCAGTCTGTTTTCGCAGGAAAGGGTTTGAAGTTTTCCGGTCTGACGGTAAGAGGTGCCTGGATTTCCCATGACAGCCGTTCCGTTACATCATGACTGGTCAATACAGTGCCCGCGCCGGACATATGACAGGACGCGCAGGTGGGTCCTCTAAAATCAACACCCGGTGTCCATGTGCCTGGAGCTGAGTCCCAGTTGTATTCATCGCTATGGGCCGTGTAAATATCGCCATGTTTTGATTCCATGTAAATTTCAATCTGCGGATGATCCGGGCCAAGATGGCACTGACCGCAGGCTTCGGGCTTTCGTGCTTCCATAAGAGAGAAGCGATGTCTGGTATGGCAACTTGAACAGCTTCCCTTGCTTCCATCCATGTTGATCCTACCAACCCCGACGTTGGGCCAGGTTTCAGGATCGAGAGCCCCCTTTTTATTTTTCTTTAAAATCGTTCCGTGACAGTGATAGCATCCCGTGGACCGTTCAACATCAGAGTTCATCCCTTTGTTAAGCCATGGGTCAATTTTCCATATAATTTCAAGAGTATTCGCGTGCTTGCTTTGGCTATACTGTTTGGCTTCATCCGGATGACAACGAGAGCAGTCTTTAGGGGTTACCACCGATGAAACAGGAACACTGTATTTTTTGGTCCCGTATTTTAAGTCTTTTCTTTTGTATTCCTTATAATGGTCTTTACTGACGTCAGGATCGTGTTCATCCGCTTTGTGACAGTCATAGCAGGTGATATTCGCGCTGGCATGGCGGCTTTTCGCCCAATCCGCGAATAAACCCGGATGTTCAGTTTTATGGCATTCGATACAAGCCATTGCTTCTTTTGGCATGCTTCGTTCTATTCTAAACGCTTTTTCCTTTGGCATGTTTTGCTCTGCCATAGTATCGCCCAAAGGAGAAGCAATTACCAAAAGGACTGTAAGTGCGCCAAAAATAACGGCACCAAATATTATTTTTTTCATAACTCAGTCCCCCCTGTTTTGCCTAAATTAAACACGTCAAAAATAAAAAGAAATTATGGGCCCAAGCCCCTGTATGATTCTGAATATTGAACATATTTGTAATACTGGCTCTGGTTATGTACCAGGTCTTTATGACAATCCACGCAGCTCTTTTCATAGCCGGGCATCGGATATAAAACAGACCTGTGGGCAAGCATTGCGCCGCGCTTATCCGGAATATTTAAAATATTGCGATGGCATTTCTGGCACTGCTGGTTTTTAAATGAGGCGTACGCAGCCTGCTTGTTTTTTTCGCGGTCGTATTCAATCCAGGAAAAATGAACAATGATATCTTTTAGTCCATGTACGGTTTTTGAATAAAAAAAGTTAAAAGTGTCCTGAGGTGCAGGGAGATGGCAATCCATGCAGTCTGCTACAAATCCATGGGAATTGTTCACATGTGTTGACGTTTTCCAGGTATCGACCGCGGGTTGGATTTCGTGGCATGAAGCGCAGAACTGGGGCGTTGACGTACGGACCATTGTGAAATAGGTGATGCTGAAAATAGGGAAAGCGATAATAATTCCAATGGTTATAAAGATAATGCTTTTAAGGTATTTTTGGCCGTATTTACTTGCAAACAGTTTTTCAGCGCTACCTTTTAACCTGGAAATGATTCCAGCTAATTTATTTAAAACCATTGCCATAAATGAATATTATTCATATAATCGTATCTATGTCAAGTTTAAAGAGAATGAAATTAGACAGTTGAGTTTAAAAGTAATAAATTTGGTTATGGGCGTATCTTGGAAAAACTCTAGAGGTCTTCTAAACTGATAAAATTGATTTAAGTCAATGAAATTACATGTATTTACCTGATACAGTTTAATTATGGGTAAAATAGAAATGATGGCAGAAAGCGAAGTGATAACTCATGCTGATTTAGATAAAAAATTTTTAAGGGCTATAAGGCAAAAGGCCGGTGCTGATTTTAGCCGGTGTTTTCAGTGTAAGACTTGTTCCGCCGGGTGTCCTTTTTCTGAAATTATGGATCCCTTCCCGAATGTGGTCATGCGCTTTGTCCAGCTTGGCCTAATGAAAGAGGCGCTGGAATGTTCTACAATATGGATTTGTGTGAGCTGTAATACCTGCTCCATTCAATGTCCTCAGGCGATAGATATCCCTGGAGTCATGGATGCACTGCGGCAAATGGCTATTAGTAAAAAAGCACATATCGCGGAACCGGATATTGTTCATTTCCACAATGAAGTTTTACATTCCATTAAAAAATACGGTCGAACCCATAAACTTGAAATTATGATGAAGTACAAATTGAAGCGGGATTGGTTTGGTGATCTGGATGTAGGTTTAAAGATGCTCGCCAAGCGCAAACTTGATCTAACGCCATCAAAGATAAAAAAAGCAGGGGTTATGAAAAAACTTTTTAAGAAATATAAACTAAAGCAAATTTAATAGTGAATAGTAAATAGTGACAAGTAAATGGTATTAGGGTAAGGGGCGATTCATTAAACCACTACTGGCTGGGTAGAGCGAAGCGAAACAACCACTTGGACCCTAGGGCTCCTGAATCCTTGGGCCTTTGTTTCCAATTAAATTGGATACGAACCGGAAAAAAATTAAAATAGATATATGGACGCTGGTAAAACAATTGACATTTCATATTTCCCGGGTTGTTCAATGGCCACTTCCGCGTTGGAAAATAACCTGTC
>JAFDFT010000283.1 GCA_019309685.1 Deltaproteobacteria bacterium | reverse complement strand
CAATTATCATGAACATGCTGCAGTTTCAATACACGCATATTTTTTATTATTTTTCGTGAACGATACGCATAAATCCATAATCCCTGAATCATAAAGACAGTCTGAAAATATTATAAAAAGTATTTTAAAACTTCGCGCTTGCTGATAATATAAGCAATATAAGACAAAATGAGCACTTTTGTAAAATGTTGATTTAAAACTCGCACAGTGGAGGTAAACGTACATATGCAGCCCCTAACCAAAGCACAGAAAGCTAGGATCGCGATTAGAATTATCAAAACAACGGCGGACGCATTGGCACTTCGCGGGTATTACAAGCCATCCGGAAAATCCGGGCAAACCCTTGCCAACGGCCTTCGCATGCTCAGCCCTGAAATATACGGATCTATGAATGATTCAAGAATCATAGAGCTTAAGGGCCTTGAGTATGTTATCGAAAGGCTACCCGAGGGTATTGAAAAATGCAACCGCATTATCCTTACCGCGCAAGACGATTTTGACCAAACATCCTTTCAAAAGATAATCCCGCCCAAGCGAAGAAGGATTTCTTACCGGATAAGTGAAAAAGAAATTTGTTTTGTTATAACAAGGGGGTTAAGTGAAATTTATGATATTTTGACGCATGTCACATTCCTGAACATTGAGGCAAATAAAATCTTTAAGCAGATGAAAGATCGGGAAGGTAATATTGCAAATACATGGAAAGAACTCGAAAGTGTTGTAAAAAACGAGGCCCAACTTACGGGCGACACCCTCGATCATGCCTTATGGAACCTGAGCATTATCCTTGGCAGGACATTACATGAAACAAAAGACACGTATGAGCACCTTGAAAAGTATAACCCGAACAGTAAAGCAACAAATGTCCTGTTTCACATCATACACCATCTGGGCAAACGGGTTGAGGAAGAGCACCTTTCAAGAGAAAATGAGCTTTTAATCTCCTTTACCCCTTCCTTAATTGATATGATAGGGAACCAGAGCTACAGTGAAAAATGGGCACATCATATCAAAGCGAATCTTAAAAATCTTGATCTGATGGATCGACCGCTTCACATTATCAGCGCAAACCTTCACAGTGTAATGAACACTCTTTATGGATACGATTCAGTATCAAAAAAGAATAAGAATACTTCAGATAAAGATTTTTACGGCTTTATTAAAGACATTGCCAAAAAGGATAAAGAGGTCAAAAGTACCGCTAAAAAACATGGGCTGTATGAAATTCCTGATTCTTCGGAGACCCATATTGAATGCCAGATTGTTGATACGTCCATGCTGAACAATTTGGCGTTCCACCCATCTCAAAATATTGACAGGTCTGTGTTGAAAAATGAAAAACCCGTTATCCTGGTAATTGATTACGCGTTTGGCTCACAGGCGTTTGAAGTCATGGATGAACTTTTAGAACCCCTTTATGAAAACAACAAGCCTGTCAAACTGAATATAAAGTCAATATCTGTGATGGGAAAAGCCGGCATCCTTCCCGGTGAAAAAAATGACATCATGCTTCCAACGGCCCACGTTTTTGAAGGCACCTCAGACAACTATATTGTGGATAACGATCTGCAAAAAGATGACTTCGATGACTCAGTCAACGTTTATGTCGGCCCCATGGTTACTGTTGTCGGTACATCCCTGCAAAATAAGGATATGCTTAATCGATTCCAGACATCCAGTTGGAAAGCTGTGGGGCTTGAAATGGAAGGAGGTCATTATCAAAAAGCCATTTCTTCCGCAATCATTCGCGGGCATATCTCAAAAAAAGTTAAAATACGTTACGCGTATTATGCGTCAGACAATCCGCTTATTAGCGGCCAGACCCTTGCCTATGGAAGTATGGGTGAGGAAGGAATCAAACCAACATACATGATAACAAAAAGTATTTTGGAAAGGATATTAAATCATTAATCAAACGGTAAAATCCTCTTCGAAGAAACTACTGAGAATATGAAAATACTGAAAAAACCGGCCTCGAAATTTTTTCTTTTGATTGCTGCGTTGATATTAATGCTTTTAACCTTGCCAGGCTGCTCATCATTTGGCTTTTACACACAGGCGATCCACGGGCAATATAAAATACTGATAAGCAGGCAGCCCATTGATAAGATGCTTGCTAATCCTGACACCCCGGTGGATCTGAAGAAAAAGTTAAACCAGGCGATGGATATTCGTAATTTTGCCATTGAAACACTCAAACTGCCGGGGCAGGATCATTACCTGACATTTGTGGATGTCAAACAACCCTATGTTGTATGGGTAGTATTCGCCGCTCCAAAATATTCTATCGAGCCGAAAACATGGTGCTACCCGATTGTTGGATGTGCGGTTTATCGCGGATATTTCTCAAAACAAAACGCTGAAGCATACGCCGAGCAATTAAACACTCAGGGATATGATGTTTATGTTAGCGGTGTAAAAGCGTATTCCACCCTTGGCTGGTTTGATGATCCTGTTTTAAGCACCTTTATAGACAGAGGAAAAACCAGGTTGGCAGCCCTTATTTTCCATGAACTGGCACATCATATATTTTATGTAAAAGATGACTCCACTTTTAATGAAAGCTTCGCCCAGGCAGTTGAGCAAGAAGGAATGCACAGATGGTTTATTGAAGAAAATAATCCCGCAGCTTATAGAAAATATCTTGATGCCAAGAACAGGCATAAACAGTTCATCCAACTCATTATGAAATATCGACACAAGCTTGAACTGATGTATGAAAAGGAAATGCCGATTTCAGAGAAAAAACAGCACAAAGATAAACTATTTAATCAACTCAGAACCGAATATCAATCCCTGAAAAAGAAATGGAACGGCTTTTCCGGATACGATAAATGGTTTAACAACGATCTGAATAATGCCAAGATGATAACTGTTGCGGCATACAATGATCTAGTACCAGCTCTTCTAAATATCTTGGAGTCGGAGGGACGTGATCTTGAACGTTTTTACGGCACGTGCAAGGAATTGGCTGAAAAGTCAAAGGAGGAAAGAATGGTATTTCTGAAAAGATATCAAGACGGCAAATCAAATTTTTAGTAAGGCGACGTCTGATATTTCTCTAGAGAATCATATACCAACAATTATTCAATTTCAAAATATAGACATTTAAAGATGTTTTTACTCCAGAACCGAGCCATTTTTCGCAAGGTCAATGAAATCAGGGAATTGCGCGGAGGTGTACTTGGGTACATCGCACAACCAATCCTGCAGATTTATCCGCCTAAGGCGGGCTGACGCAGCTTGTCTCGCCGTAGCTCATCGCGAAGGCGGAAGAGCGGGAAAGGGCCATTTATGGATGCTGATTTGGAGACAATGAATTGGACAACACCATGAATACCTGCATCATTATGGCAACAACCCTTGAAGCAAAGCCATTCATCGAGAGACTGAATCTAAAAAAATACGGCAAGGAATCATTTAAGCAATTTTCAAATGATAAAATCCTCCTTGTGATTTCAGGTGTCGGTAAAACCAATGCTGCCATCGCTGCAACTTATTGCTGCAAGAAGTATAATCCTCCATACATTTTGAATATGGGATCCGCTGGCGCAACGGATTCAACCCATCGGCTTGGGTCTATACTTCATGTCTATAAAATTTTTGAACACGACAGGCCCCAATTCCCTTTTAAAAAACCACATACCCATAAACCTGACAGGCTCAAAGGATTCCCCACCGCCAAATTGGCCACAGGCGACAGGCCTGTTATAGACCCAAACGGCAGAAAAATAATTTCAGAATATGCTAGCCTCGTGGATATGGAAGCGGCCGCTATTGCCCAGGCGTGCAAAACCTTTAAAACAAAATGTTATGTGTTCAAATATGTCAGCGATACCCCCGATCATACAGGAGGGGCTGATATTCTAAAGAACATGTTAGAGTATCGTGAGCCGTTTTTTGATTTTTTTTCCAGCAAAGTCATGCCGCTTCTTTTAAAGTAAGAAAGCTGAATCAGAGTGCTAAGTTTTATATGACTCATCAAAAGGGATAACGTATAAATGATTACCGGACTATTGTAGAATACCAAACATTAAACACTGTAGAATCACTGATATTAAAGTCTGCTCTTGTCCGCATGTCTTTACGAGGAGCCCTTCGACTATACTCAGGATAGACGCCGCGACTATGCAATCCCTTACCCCGCCAAAGTCATTGCGAGGCGAGAATTTTAATCCGCCACCGAATTTTGGCGGATTAACCGCAGGAATACATTAAGTTTTTTGAGGATTAAAAGTTGAGCCCGCCAAAGGCGGATGTTCCACCTGACGAAGGAATTGGTCAAAAAGTGAGATTTTGCAAAGGCCTCAATCTATCGAAGAATACGAGGTATAAATCCGTGAGGACTTTTTTTGTGAGCCTCCATTCCCTCATCAATTAATTCTAATACCCTGGATTTCTCCTCAGGA
>JAFDFT010000282.1 GCA_019309685.1 Deltaproteobacteria bacterium | reverse complement strand
AACCATAATAAAGAGATTGATATAGGCATGATACACGCGCCGCCCGCTGAAAAAAAGCGGTTAAAGAAGGATGGGCCATAAAGAGAACACTTGTAGGTTCCCATGAGTTTTATATTGTAGGCCCGAAAGATGACCCCGCGAAAATATCGGATGCCAAAAGTGCGGCCGAAGCATATTCAAAAATAGCCAAAGCAAAATCTAATTTTCTCTCCCGCGGAGACAATTCCGGAACTCACAAAAAAGAAATGGCAATCTGGGGAAAAGCCGGAATTAAGCCTTCTGGGAAATGGTATATCATTATCAAAGATTTCATGATGGCCACTTTAAAAAAGGCGGATAAGGAAAACGGTTATTTCATGGTGGACAGCAGCACATGGGTCGCCGGCAGAAAGGAACTTGCCAATACAAAAGTATTATTTCGAGGCGACCCACTTCTGGTAAATACATATCACGCGCTTTGCCTGCCTTATGGTGCGACGGACGGGCAGCCGTATGCTTCAAAATTTATTGATTTTGTATCATCACAAGAAGGTCAGAAAATTGTTCGTGAATACGGAACAAGTCTTTATGGTGAGGCCATGTATAATGATGCGGCTTACGCGAAACAGTATGACCACTAACAGGTTCGGTGAATGAAAAATCTTCTTTCCACAAAAGATGTAGCCAGGCTCCTTGGCATCAATGAAAAGATGGTGTACACCCTTGTTTCTGAAAAAGGGCTCCCGGCAACAAAGGTAACCGGCAAATGGATTTTCCCAGGCCATCTCGTCGAGCAATGGATTGAAACAAACACCATTAATTATCCGTCTCAGGCATCAAACTTGCCCCCATATCATGGCCTGCTGATTATTGCCGGGAGCAATGACCCTTTGCTGGAAAAGACCATTTCTCTTTTCAACAGAACACATACGGACCATATCGCAGTTTTTGGAAATATTGGGAGTATGGGCGGTCTTGCGGCATTAAAAAAGAATCGTTGCCATATTGCGACAAGCCATCTACTTCAAGACGATGATTCTGAATATAATTTTGATTTCGCCACGCGAGAGCTTGATAAAACACCTGCTGTTGTTAATTTCTGCAGACGGGAGCAGGGTTTACTACTGCAAAAAGGAAACCCCAAAAAGATAAAAAGCATAGCTGATCTGGCCAAACCGGACACAATTATTGTTAACAGGCCAATGAGCACCGGCACCCGTTTACTTCTTGACACGGAGTTGAAAAAAACGGGTACCCAGGGAGATAAAATTAAGGGCTATACTCATGAAGTCAACAGACATATAGATGTGGGTCTTGAAATATTGTCCGGAAAAGCAGATGCAGGCCTTGCTATCCGGCCGGTTGCTTCGCTTCTAGGGCTTAATTTTTTGCCGCTTCGTTGGGAACGATATGACCTGCTCATTTCAAAAGAGAAGTTTTTTGACAAAGGAGTGCAGCTATTAATCGGCCTTTTGCATGAAAAAATATTTTCTGATTTGGCAAATAGTTTTAATGGCTATGATATCAATTCCAGCGGGAAAGTAATTTTCCCCTATGAAGACAAACAGGAGTAATAATGAAAACATATCGATCTTTAATAAAATATTATCCATTTATAGTTTTATCTGTCATATGCTCTGCAGTACTTCTAAACACATCTTTTTCAAACGCAAAGTCCAAGGTCCTAAAGATGTCAACCACAACCAGCACGCTTGCATCCGGGCTTTTGGATATATTACTGCCCGAATTTGAAAAAGACACAGGCATTCAGGTGAAAGTAATTGC
This sequence comes from Deltaproteobacteria bacterium, assembly GCA_019309685.1. Classification (GTDB taxonomy): domain Bacteria; phylum Desulfobacterota; class Desulfobacteria; order Desulfobacterales; family JAABPS01; genus JAABPS01. The sequence continues at coordinate 2,668 of JAFDFT010000282.1, read as the reverse complement.
CAAAGGCACCGGCGCGGCTATCCGTGATGGAATGGATGGAAATGTCGACGTTATATTTGTCCACGCAAAAGACAGAGAGGAAAAATTCGTTAAAGAAGGATATGGAACAAAACGATACAGCGTTATGCATAATGATTTTATCATTCTCGGACCCTCTATAGATTCCGCAGGGATAACAGGTATGAAAAACGCTGCAGCCGCATTTAAAAAAATAGCGAAGGCAAAAGCACTCTTCATTTCCCGTGGAGATGACAGCGGAACGCATACCAAAGAACAAACTATCTGGAAAACGACCAAAATTCCATTAATTAAAAAATCGACCAGCCTTATTAAATCCGGTAAAAAAAAGGAAATTCATTCCGTTCATCCAGAAGGGTCGGAAAAGTGGTATCTTTCCATTGGCCAGGGTATGGGAAAAGCGCTCACCTATGCAGATGAAAAAAGGGCATATATTTTAGCGGACAGAGGAACCTATTTAAAGTACAGGTTCGGCCGGAAAAACCCTATTGATTTACAGGTTCTTTGTGAAGGGGATAATCTTCTGATGAATCCATACGGGATAATCCCCATAAGCTCAACCAAACACCCACATACCCAATATGAAATGGCTATGGAGTTTATTAGCTGGCTTATATCCAAAAAGGGACAATCTATTATTGCCGGCTACAAACTTCATGGGAAGCAACTTTTTTATCCGGATGCTATAAAATAAAGCAACTCAGTTGTCCAAGTTATAGGGTGTTTGCTCACTGCACAGCCTTGAGTGTGCCTGTTTTTGAAAAGTCCTGCTAATCGGCAAGCGGTGATCATTGATCAATAATTGAATGTTTTCCGCCGCAGGCGGATTCCAGATGTCATGACAAGATGCTAAGTTTTAAGTATCTGCAATAGAACCCTATGTTTTTTACTTAACACTTAAAACCTAAAATTTTAACACTGGCTTAAAAAAATAGGAAAATATCTGAGCATGTTAAAGTCTTTACTGCAAACTAAATGCATATGAAGTTATCAAGAAAATAATGGATTTTCTACTCGATAGTTTTTACTCGGCAATACTTCTGATTGCATCGTGGAATAAAGAGGTTGTCGATATTGTATCGGTATCGCTGCGGGTAAGCGGCTCCTCTACACTTCTTGCCAGCATCATGGGGGTACCGCTGGGGTTTATAATCGCATTTAACAGGTTTTTCGGCAAACGGATGCTGATTACCAGCCTCAATACCCTGCTTGCGCTCCCAACTGTTGTCATCGGGCTCTTTGTCTATGCCTTTATATCACGACGGGGTATTTTTGGCCCGTTTGACCTTTTATATACCCAGAGTGCTATGATTATCGGCCAGACCATCTTAATCCTACCGGTTGTTACAACATTTACGATTGCTGCCATCAGCCGAATCGATGAAAGATATAGAAAGACAGCCATGACACTGGGCGCAAACAGTATCCAAACAGCTGGGATTATCTTCAGAGAAGCACGGTTTGGGATCGTCGCGGCAATCATCGCTGCATTCGGCAGGGTCATTTCTGAGATTGGCATCAGTATGATGCTCGGCGGAAACGCCAGGGGTTTTACCCGCACCATGACAACGGCTATGGCCCTTGAGTATGACAAAGGTGAGTTTACCCTGGCTATAGCTCTTGGAATAATCCTGCTTGGCCTGAGTTTTGGAATCAATCTGTTGTTTCATTTTTTTCAGGGAAGGACAGGGCACTGATGGTTCTTTATGATATCCTAAATCTTACCAAAAAATATGAAACCCGGAAGGTTCTGGATATCCCTTCTCTGAGCATTGAAAAAGGTAAAATCCATGCATTGCTAGGTCCCAATGGCGCTGGGAAAACAACATTTTTAGACATCCTCGGATTTCTTGAACGATCAACAACCGGCTCCATAGCTTACAACTCTCATCCGGTGAATTATTCCTCATCTGCCTTTAAAGTGCTTCGCAAGAATATTGTTTTAGTGGACCAATATCCGATCCTTTTCACTTCTACTGTTTTTAAAAACATCGAATTCGGTCTAAAGGTCAGAAAGTTATCAACAAAAGAGCGCACAAAAAAAATCGAAGAAGTTTTAGATATGGTGGGCATGCAATATTTTATCCATTCCCGGGCGCACACGCTTTCAGGTGGTGAAACTCAGCGGGTGGCAATTGCCAGGGCTTTGGCCGTAAACCCCCAGGTGCTTTTGTGTGACGAACCGACGTCAAATGTGGATACTGAAAATCAGACCACCATCATTAACATCTTAAAGCAAGTTAACGAACAAAAAGGGATTACCATCATTTTCACATCCCACAACTGGCGCCAGGTTGCTTCATTGGCTCACCAAACCATGAATCTTAATCATGGCAAACTCACAGACGCTGTCATTGAAAATATATTTAGCGCGGTGCTCAGTAAAGAAAATAATGATACAACCCGTTATCTTATCCAGGATAAAATATCGCTATTTTCAGAGACCATTCAAACAGGCAAAAAAACAATTTTTATCGATCCCGAAAAAATTATTTTATTGGGTACAGCAAACAAAACGAAAAAAGATAATTCTTTTATTGGAAAGATAAAACAGGTATCAGAGGATAAAGGCCAAATAAGGGTCATCATTGATATTGGCATCTGGATTACCATGCGGATATCAAAAGATATATATAAAGAAAATATGCCG
>JAFDFT010000281.1 GCA_019309685.1 Deltaproteobacteria bacterium | reverse complement strand
TGGCTTCAGTGATGCCGGAAACTTCATTATGACACTTATGGATGGATTAACCCGTTTTCATCCATAAGTGTCATAAATTACTCATTTATGAATTGGAAACATTTTTAAAACTAAATTAATTGCGGGCACTAACTCAATTTTATTTAGGAGATAAATCGTGACAAATAAATCGAATGGTTTTTCAGTGATAGATAATGATATGGACGTTGAAGGGAGTCTTTCCTGTAATGGCCGGCTGGTTGTCAGAGGATCCATAAAAGGATCTATCCAGGCGGAAGGCGTGGTAATTAGCGATAATGGGACTGTGATTGCGGATACGAAAGTAAAAAGTATGATTATAGGGGGAAAGTTTGAAGGTGATATTACCGCTGCTGAGGAGGTGAAAATACTGAGCACAGGGGTTTGTAGCGGGAAAGTTGAGTGCAAAAATCTTGTAATTGAGGCAGGAGGTATTATAAATGCCGAAGTGAACAGTACGTTTGTGCAGGAATCATCACCAGAGAATACCCCTGTTCCCCCTAATAAAGACAAAAACCAGTTAATAGAGAAGCTGCAGGCCTATTTTTCTTCTTTTTTACGTTTAAATACTGCAAAGAGCGGAAAATGATCTGATGGATAAAACCCCTTAATCTTTCCACGAATGATTTTGCTTTTTTCCGGAATGAGCCCTCCGCGATAAAGAATCCAATCAATGTGATCCCCTGTTTTATCATCTTTAAATCCATGAAAAGTACCTGGAAACGGTTTTTTGAATACGTTTTTAAAATATTCTGATCCTTTGTTCCTATGGTCGTTTTTTTGCCCGGTGAATATTTTGTAACTGGGGCTATGAGGAGTAGTATTAAAGTCTCCCATAAGTATTGTGGGTATTACGGATGAGATTTCGGATAACCGCTGCATAATCAGTGCCGCGCTTTGGGTTTGGACAGACGTGTCGAAATCAAAATGCGTATTGGCAATTATCAGCTCGCTATCAATATTTTTAAAAACCCCGATAGTGCATTGCCGCGGCCAGCGGCTTTTTCTAAAACGGCTTGGGATCGTAGGTGTTGGGCTCAAATAGAAATGGTCTTGATATACACATTCCCATTTTCTGTGATAAAAGATAATATTGTTTTGCCAGAATGACGGCGCAGATTGTCTTTCGCCTATGAAATTGTATTCATTTAGGATTTTTTTCAAGAAATCTAACTGAAAGTTATTTACCTCCTGGAATCCAAAAAAGTCCGCGCAATAACTTTTTAAAAGAAAGGGATAGGAATTCTTTCTATATTGCCAGCTGTTTGGTCCATCATCAGCCAGACCAAACCGTAGATTAAGTGATAGCACCGATATAGGGTCAATAGAATCGAAATTGTTTACAATTTTGCCGTTCTGATTCATTTTGGCGGAGTCGAACTTTTTCCTGCTTCGAATAATTTTTGATATTTTGAGACATCTACAGAGATATCCTTAAAATTATTGAACGTAATATCATTGAAAGAAAGATTTAAATTTTGTTTTATGATATCAAATAGTTCAATATAATTGAGTAGAATCCTTTTTTCCCAGTCCAGAGCCATGGTATCTGCAAGGTTTTTGATATCTTTCATTTCACCCTCAATTTCAAGGAAATCACCAAAAGGCATTTGGTCAATACATACTATTGTTTTTTGAATAATAAAGGTTTCCCGCCACTTTTCATATATTTGTTCCTGGTGGAACCCAAGAGATTCGAGGATTAAATTCATTTTTTCAAAATCATTGACTTCAACTTCCAATTCCTGATGGATCTTAAACTCGTTATTTTCGAAAGGGGGTTTTGACTTATAGGTCAGTGTTGTCTTCGCATCTTTACGAAGTCTAAGGAGTGATTGGTTTTTTAATAACTTGTTATTCTTATCTTCAAATCTTATGTTTGATTCAAAAAAGCGGCCTTTGTGAACAGCCCCGAGATCCACCAGATAATTCTGGATGGGCTTGATATCGTCCAGATAAAATTTTACCTCAATTTCAATATTATTCATTGTTAAACCATTATATGTCGCTAAATGTATTACGCTCGCTATATTAAAGTCATCTCCTAGTAACTTTGGAGAAAGGGTTCAGGGATTCTAGGATTCAGGGGTTCAAGTGTTTGAATGCTCTTGGCATTTTCTATATTTTAAAGTATCCTTTTGATATATGGTGTTTAGTATTCGATATTTTTTAATTATAGTTGTTGTAATCGACAAAAATATTTGCCAAACGTTCAATTTATTTAAGTTTTTAGCACTTCACCCGAATCTTTGTCTAAGATCCCGGACTTTGAGCGGGGAATCCTCGACCCCTTGAATCTATTACAGTTCTTTTTGGACATATTTTATTCTTACATAAACCATACGATTCCATCAGTACCTTATATTGAAACAAATCAATGTGTCAAATAACCGGTGAAAAATACGGTTCTTACGAAAAATTGCTATTATTTTACTTGACACTGCATGGTTTTTTCATTAAATATAACGGCTTTGTTAATAGACAGGAGTTGAATAGTGAAAAAATATACATATAGCGCAAAAGATTCGGATAATCAGAATAAATGGTGGGTTGTAAATGCTGAAGGAGCCGTTCTTGGCAGACTTGCCTCTACAATCGCGTCCCATCTTATTGGGAAACACAATCCATTGTTTACCCCGCATGCTGACACGGGCGATAGCGTGGTTGTTATAAATGCAGATAAGGTTATCCTGACAGGAAGAAAATTGAACAAGAAACTTTATTACCGCCATAGCGGTTATATAGGAGGGCTTAAAGAAATCACTGCAAAGCGGCTCATGGAGAAAAAGCCAGAAGATTTAATTCGGTTTGCAGTCAAAGGTATGTTGCCCAAGAATAGACTTGGTACAAAAATGTATAAAAAATTGAAGGTTTATGTTGGAAATAAGCATCCACATGAAGCCCAAAATCCTGAAGTTCTGGAGTTTCAGTCCTAAGATATTTACAAGATAATTTTAATTCTACACAAGCGGAGTTTTTATGGATACAGCAAATGTTTATTATGCCACCGGGAAGCGGAAGAGTTCAATTGCCAAAACGTGGTTGTTCCCTGGTAGCGGTCAAATTACAGTTAATAATCAGCCTGCAGACGAATATTTTAATGTCGTTACAGCCAGAGCTATTATGACCCAACCCCTTGTGCTTACCAATAAACTTGAATCGTTTGATATAAAGGTCAGGGTCAGAGGCGGCGGCAAATCAGGGCAGGCGGGCGCCATCCGACATGGCATTACCAAAGCATTGATACTATCTGATGCGGATTTGAGGCAGCAGCTGAAAAAAGCCGGATTTGTTAGGCGAGACTCAAGGGTCAAGGAAAGAAAGAAATACGGGCAGCGGGGCGCAAGGGCTCGTTTTCAATTCTCAAAACGATAATATATTTAATATATTAAAGATAACTAAAAGGAAACAGTGCAGGCTGTTTCCTTTTTTTATGTTCGTGAACCTTCTTCTTTATCTTTTTGCTGTACTTTTTTTATTATCATATCCATTACAAATTCAACAATCTTTGGGAAACATCGTTTCATCACATAGGTGAATTTGCCGTCCACGCCCGGAATAATGATAAATTTACCTTTCATAACTCCATGGACGAATGCTGCGGCCACATCATCCGGCTGCATCAGTTTGGCACTGGCTGAAATGGCTTTTGTTTCTTCAGGTTTTGTCCTGTTTTCAACTTCAAATGCGGGTGTGTTCGTGTCCGGCGGACAGAGAACAGAGACAGTGATGTTATATTTTTTTAGTTCGCTCTTTAACGCTTCTGAAAAGCCTATAATAGCGAATTTAGATGCACTGTAATCTGTGAAGCCAAATACGCCGATAAATCCGGCTATGGAGGATACGTTCGAGATGTGTCCCCCCTTTTGTTTCATATAGGGTAATAAAACTGAGATAGTATTCCATATACCGTATAGGTTTATCTTCATTGTCTCATCAAACTGATCAAATGTAATATCTTCAAAATGACGCGGATACGATCTGCCCGCACAGTTTATCAGCATATCCGGTGTGCCAAAATCGGATACAGCCTTTTTCATGATCGTTTCAACTTTTTTTCGGACAGAGACGTCTAAAGACATAAAACCAAACAGCTGGCTGTCTGATAATCTCTGATCTTTTATTTCAGTTATAGCGATTTTGAGCCTGTTTTTATCTCTAGCGAAGATAATGATATGCGCTCCTTTTTTTGCAAGAAGTTTCGCGGTTGATAGGCCAATACCACTAGATCCTCCGACGATAAAGATTATTTTTTTATTAAAATCCTTCATGCTTTATGCCTCCGTGCATAGAGTTTTGTGCAAGTGAAGACTTAACAGGTTCGCTTGTGTGAGAAGATACCCAGTATTCTGTATGATCTGTTTAAACCTGTCAATCATTAAGCGTTATTGATTGGACACGTAAGGGGTGTGGAA